>NZ_DAIUCO010000073.1:0-20177 GCF_036846085.1 Noviherbaspirillum sp.
CCGGCCAAGATTGTGAAGCAAAGCCACCACTTATCCTAATGTCCGAATTTCCGGGCCACCTCTCTCTTAGGAACTGACGAACTCTTCCATTACTGCGAATGGTGGTAGCCAAAAAAATCAATATCTTCGACCACGTCTTATCGAAATAGAAACCTTCTAGGTCCAGCGCGTTGTTACTACTTCTTTCCTTTGCCAGAAATTCCCGAAACAACGTGGTAAATGCCTCGTTCTGCCCCGAGGAAAAACAGACCACGCTGGTGTCAGAAAAGTCTTTTCCATTCAGTTTGGCATCGAATATGGAACGAAGGATGCATGATTTTCCGGAGCCGTTACCTCCGATTAATGTCGCTACTCCATTATGTAATTTGAGAACTTGTTGTCGTTCAAACAGCAGGTTTGGGGGTAAAGTCAATTCCATCGAGATGCTCGTTAACGGCGGAAAAAGGAGCAAGGGGAAGCGTTCGTGCTGAAGGATCACTACGAATGCAATTATTTTTAAGCAATAATACGTCCTTTCAGGACGCTTTTGACTATTTCCCAACGTGGATTTTGCCGGCAGTTCTCGCGACAGGTCGGCCGAGCAGGCAATAAGTCGCGGGCTGCAGCAAACGCGTCTTCCTACCGACTGCCAGACTTGCACCCCATGCAAACGCTCCGGGCATGTATCGGCTCTGCCCTAAGTCGACTTCGAGGTGCCGCGATTCCAAGCCAGGTCGAACGCGAGGCGTGCAAGGAATTGCAGGGTAAATGCCACGATAAATATCGGCTGCCAGTCTAAAAAAATTGGCGAATCGAATGTTTCGTTTGGAGAAGAGCGCCTAGGCGGGTATATCAGAGGTTATTTACTTAGCTGAGGATCAAGAGTCATGCGAGGATGAATGCTCGCAAGCCCTACCCAAGTGACGTCAGTGATGAAGAATGGGAATTCGTCGCCCCCCGAAAGATGAGATTTCGTTCTGCGCATGACAGCTTGGTGAGTTGAGCTTTCCTAAGCGAGAACTTTCGAATACGGAGAGTTGTAGATGCCATTCGAAGGTGCCCGGGCCCCTAGCGCGTTAACCAGCATGTTATGCTTTCTAAAGGCTTTCCATGCCCTCAACTTGTCCACAATCTGGCATCATGGATCGAGCATACGTTTGCGTCTACCGTAATTACACACCCAAAGAGAAAGAGGTTGTCGACACCCTGGCCGGTGGCATCCATGATCCGCATTTGGCCAGCTTTATTAATGACTACGTGACGGGATCGACTTACTATGACTGGGGCGACGATCCGTCATTCTATTCCGCAAGATGTTTCCAGGGCTGCGCGGAACATGCGGGATGGGGGGTATGCCGTCCGGACGTTCGAAAGAAGCTGGGTGCGAACCATGTTGTCATTTTCTTTTGTGCCAGGCGCGAGAAAACAGGACGCGATACGCGGTATTTTTTCATTGGTGCAGGGACGGTCAAGAAAGTCATTCAGGACCGGCGCGAGATCTGGACAAATCCTACATATGTTTCCTATCGCCAGCACTATAATGTCCTGGCGCGATTCGACCAGACCGGGCCTGTTCAACATGAAACCTTTTATCCTTTTCATGAGAATTGGCGTCATCGCATGGCTAGTCCATATGTCCTGTTCGATGAACATCGCTCGCGCTTCAATTTGACTAACCCCATTCATGTTTCAACGTCATACAATAATGCCACCGATGTCTGGCACTCGAAGCAAAGCCAGCGAGTCGCGCAGATTGAAAAACTGTTGTTCAAGGACTTCAGTCTTACCCGGAGGCTGCGTACTTCACCAACAGGTAATGCCCATCGGCATATCAACCTGACTGCGAATCTCGCGCGCCTGGGACGCGCGCCAGCATCCCTGCTGGATGAACTGGTTCCCCTTGTCTAGACTCACCTGCGCAAGCCGCTGCAAAGTCACGATCAGCCTTACCCACCGTATTCAGCGCTTTGACGCGGTTTCCCGAACCTGCAGTAGCCATTCTGCGGCTTTGCCGGATAACCTTGACGTTAGTGTCAGTAATGTTCCAGAGCCAACTCCATTAGCATCGGTCGGTGTTTGTCTTTGCGGATTCCTCTGGGGCCGAAGGACTTCGTTCTTTGCCAGGATGCGCAGGAATTCCGGCAGCTCATCCGGCGTGATCGCCGCGTGATGTCCTCTTGGTGTCGGCCGCAGTGCGCCGCGCAGGCTGGGCACCGGGTCATATTCGGCCACGCCCGTCGCGACGGCGTAGCGGAAGATCTGCCCGCATACTTGCGCCTGCCGTCTCGCCATCTCCACCGCGCCGCGCCGTTCGATCTGCCGCAGCATGTCGAGAATGACGGGGGCCTTGAGTTCCTTGATCGGGTACTTGCCGATCACGGGGAACACATCCTTTTCCAGTCGGTACAGGACATTGGTGGACGTCCGGGGTTGCCACGAGTCGACCTTGTGCCGGTGCCGTCGTCGAGCAGCTTGCGCGCTGCTGCGCGCTTTTCCCGTGCCTGCGCGAGCGACGTCTGCGGGTAGCGCCCGAACGCCAGTGTCTTGCGCGTGCCGGCGTACCGGTAATCCATGCGCCAGTATTTGGCGCCGTCGGTCTTGACCAGCAGGTAGAGCCCGCCGCCGTCGGACAGCTCGTACGGCTTTTCTTTCGGCTTGGCGTTGCGAGGCTGGATGTCGGTCAGGGGCGTGGCGAGCTTCGGCATTTTGACGGTATCCGCTTTTGGCCGGGTCGGCTGATCCTGTCATAGATGCCGTCAAAGGGCGGGGATGTCAACGGATGCCAAAAGACATCAGAAAACAAAAAACCCGCATCAGCACTGGGCTACAAGCGGGTTTTAGGATGCTGCGGGACGTCTTGGAACGTGTTGGTGGTGGTGATAGGTGGACTTGAACCACCGACCCCAGCATTATGAGTGCTGTGCTCTAACCAACTGAGCTATATCACCAAAACAGCCGCACATTATCCTTTGTGCAGTGCGTGCTGTCAAGATCGCGGCGGCGTCTCTCTTGCTTTGCGGACGGTTTCCAGCACCGCCGCAGGGGCATCCGGCCGCAGGCAGTCGATGACGATGCGATCGGGCATCGAGCGCAGCCAGGTGAGTTGGCGTTTTGCCAATTGCCGCGTGGCGGCGATGCCTTTCTCGCGCAATTCCGCACGGCCGTATGCGCCATCCAGGTATTCCCATGCTTGCCGGTAGCCGACGCAACGCATCGACGGCAAGCCGGGGTGCAGGTCGCCGCGCGCGCGCAGTTTTTCCACCTCCGCCAGCAATCCACCGTCCTTTGCATCCAGCATGGCGTCGAAACGGCTGGCGATGCGCGCATGCAGCACGGCGCGGTCGGATGGCTCCAGCGAGAGCGGCAGTAGGTCGAACGGTAATTCGGTTTTCGGTGCGCGTGCCAGCAATTCCGACATGGGCTGACCGGTCAATTCGATGATTTCCAGTGCACGCTGGATCCGTTGCGCATCGTTGGGTTTCAGGCGTGCCGCGGTGTCGGGATCGAGTGCGGCGAGTCGTGCGTGCATCGACGGGATGCCGATGTCGGCCGCTTCCCGGTCCAGCTTTGCCCGGACTTCCGGGGCTGCCTGCGGCAGATCATCGAGGCCATCGCGCAATGCCTTGAAATACAGCATGGTGCCACCGACCAGCAACGGCAGGCGGCCGCGTGCGGCGATTTCCCCGGCGAGCCGCACCGCATCCTGACGGAATTGCATGACCGAGTAGGCATCCGCCGGATCGAGGATGTCGATGAGGTGATGGGGGACGGCGGCACGTTCTTCGAGCGATGGTTTGGCGGTGCCGATATCCATGCCGCGGTAGACGAGGGCGGAGTCGACGGAAATGATTTCCGAGGGAACATGCCGGGCAATTTCCAGTGCGGCTGCTGTTTTTCCGGACGCGGTGGGGCCCATCAGGCCGACGACGATGGGCTTTTGCATCAGGCGGCTCTCGCCGCGGCGCCGCGCGGGATGCGCGCTGCCGCGAAAATCAGCACGCCCAGTGCGCAGGAAATGAACGCCAGCGGATACAACGTGCCGTTGTGCGTTGCCCCGACCACGCTGCCGACAATGAACGCGACGGTCATGTAGAGCGCGCCCATGAGACCGGCGGCAGTGCCTGCCTGCTGGGCGAACGGCGACACGGCGCCGGACTGGGCGATCGGGAAATTGATGCCGTGTGCGCCCATGGTCAGGAACATTGCCGCGAGGATCAGCGACCAGTGCGCCACGCCGGCCGCGACCGCACCCAGGAAGAATATGCCGGAGGCCAGCGACACGATGCTGCCGATGCGCAGCCCGCCGTCGCTGCCGGCCTTCGGCAGCAGGCGCCGGCATACCAGCGTGCCTGCCATGTAGCCGGAGACGCCGAAGGCGAAGCAGTAGCCGAACCATGCGGTGGGTACGTCCAGCACGCGAATCAGCACGAATGACGAACCGGAAATAAAGGCGAAGATGGCGCCGTAGGAAAGCGCGCCCGGCAACGCGTGCACCCAGAACTCACGCGCGCCGAGCACGATGCGGTAATTGACCAGCAGGCCCGACAGGCGGGTTGCCTGCGGATCCTTGTGCATGTTGGTTTCCGGCAGCCGGAGAAAGGTCGCGGCCATGACCGCCGCCGACAGCAGGCCGAGCGCGGCGAAGGCGGCGCGCCAGCCGAAGGCCACCTGCAGGTAGGAACCGAGGATCGGCCCGAGCAGCGGCGCGAGCGATAACCAGGTGCTGACCTTGGCCATGACCCGCATGCTGTCCTCGCGGGCATAGGCGTCGCGCACGATGGCACGGGCGATGACGACCGCCGAGCAGCAGCCGAGCGCCTGCAGGAACCGTGCGGCGATCAGCAATTCGATGGATTGCGCGAATCCGCACAAGGCGCTCGCCGCGACATACAGCGTGAGTCCCCACAGCAGCACCGGCCGCCGCCCATAGCGGTCGGACAGCGGTCCGATGATGAGCTGTGCGCCGCCGAAGCCGATGACAAACAGCGACAAGGTCAGTTGCACCGTGGCGGCCGGGACGGCGAAGCCGGTTGCCAGGCTGGGCAGTGAAGCAAGGTAGAGATCGGTGGACAACGGTTGCAGCATAAGGAAGGTAACGATGAGCAACAGGATGGGCGCGCCTGCGAAGGGCGCCAGCGGACGGGGTTCGGTGCTCATTGTCCGCGCAGGAAGAGTTTGTCGAGATCGGACAGCGCCAGTTGCACCCAGGTCGGGCGGCCATGGTTGCACTGGTCGGCGCGTTCCGTGGCTTCCATCTGGCGCAGCAGTGCATTCATTTCCGGGATGGTCAGCGCGCGGTTGGCGCGCACGGCGGTGTGGCAGGCCAGCGTGCCGAGCATTTCATTGCGCCGTTCGACCAGCACCCGCGAACCGCCGAATTCGCGCACGTCGCGCACCACGTCCCGTGCGAGGGTTTGTGCGTCGGCATTCTTCAGCAGTGCGGGAATGGCGCGTACCGCGAGCGTGGTGGGCGACAGCGCACTGATATCGAAGCCGAGCGCCTGCAGCGCTTCCATGTTTTCTTCCACCGTCCCCACCTCGACCGGATCGGCATGGAAGGTCACCGGGATCAGGAGCGGCTGCACCTGCATTGCATCGGCATCCAGCGCATTCTTCAGTTGTTCGTAAAGGATGCGTTCGTGCGCCGCGTGCATGTCGACCAGCACCAATCCATTTGCGTTTTGCGCGAGGATATAGATGCCGTGCAATTGGGCGAGGGCAAAGCCCATCGGGAATTCTTCCGGCGGCGGTTCCCGAAATTCAAGCGCGACGGCTACCGCAGATGCTGTCCCGGCGGGCATTTGCCGCTGCGGCGCATCGCCGGAAAACAATGCGCCGTAATCCGCCATGGTTTGCGAAACGCCAAGGGCGGGTGACAACTGGGCGCCAAAGCTGCTTTGCCGCTGTTCGCGCAGCCACGGCAATGTGCCAGTGCTCGCCGGCTGCGGCGCGGGCGCGCTGCCGGAGGTTTGGGCCAGCGCCCGGCTGACCGCATGGAAGACAAACTGGTGCACTGCGCGGCTGTCGCGGAAGCGCACCTCGACTTTCGACGGATGCACATTCACATCCACCAGCGCCGGATCCAACTCCAGTCCGAGCACATAGCATGGATAGCGGTCGCCGTGCAGCACATCCTGATACGCGGCGCGCACCGCATGGGTGAGCAGCTTGTCGCGCACGAAGCGGCCGTTGACATAGAAATATTGCGCGTCGGCACGCGCCTTGGATGCGGTCGGCAGGCCGATGAAGCCGTGCACCCGCAACGGCCCGGCGCTTTCATCGAGCGACAGGCGGGCATTGGCGAATTCGTTGCCGAGAATATATGCGCTGCGCTTGTCGATCTCACTGGTATTCCAGTGATCAACTGTCTTGCCGTTATGCGTCAGCGAGAACGAGACATCCGGCCGTGACAACGCGATGCGACGGACCACTTCGGCACAATGGCCGAATTCGGTTTGCTCGGATTTCAGGAACTTGCGCCGTGCCGGCGTGTTGAAATACAGATCGCGCACATCGACCGTCGTGCCGAGCGTACCAGACGACGGGGTCACCTTCCCGTCATGCGAGCCGCTGATTTCCGACGCGTGCGGCGCATCGGCGGTACGTGACGTGATCGTGACCTGCGCCACCGAGGCGATGGACGCCAATGCCTCGCCGCGAAAGCCGAGCGTGCCGACGTTTTCGAGGTCGGACAACGACGCGATCTTGGACGTCGCATGCCGGGCGAGGGCGAGAGGCAGTTGTTCGGGCGGGATACCGCGGCCGTTGTCGGTAATCGCGATGCGCTTGACACCGCCTTCCTCCAGTCGCACGGTGATCGCCGTCGCGCCGGCATCCAGCGCATTCTCAAGCAATTCCTTGACGACTGCACAGGGGCGGTCCACCACCTCGCCTGCGGCGATCTGGGAGATGAGTTGGTCGGGAAGAGCCTGGATCGGGCGGACGGGCGAGTGTGGGGCATTCATCCGACGATTATACCGCCGGCGAAAATTGGCCTTCGGTCGTCGTTTGTTGATTCTGCTTCACGGGAAAACCGATTTTCCGGCGTTTGCCGGAAGATGATTGCCGAAGATCAATTGTTGTCACCGTAACCGAACCGTAGTGTATGTTTTCGCGGAATGCAACAGGGCGGAAATGAATTTCATGCAATCCCCCTCATACATGCCGCATGCCGATAAGTGCCTCAGTGCTTAAGGGTTGCCATGGACGTCGTTCCGTTAAAACTCTTCCCATTCCGCATTGTCCGTCGGTGTTTTGACCGACGGCGGTAATGCAGGCTTGCTGCTAGCCTTCCGGACTGCGACAGGCGCGGCGGGAGATTCTTTCATGCGTACAGTCCTTGCCGGCCGTGCTGCTGTGCCGGATGCCGCCGGGCCGTCCATCGCCCGCACCGCATTCCCTTCCATCTTAAAGACACTGACCACCTGCGACAGATTGCCTGCCTGTTCCTGCATCGAGCCGGCAGCGGCAGCGGCTTCTTCGACCAGCGCCGCGTTTTGCTGCGTCACGTTATCCATCTGCGTTATCGCCTGATTGATCTGCTCGATGCCGCTGGTCTGCTCATGGCTGGCTGCGGCGATCTCGCTGATGATGTCGGTGACGCGCCGCACGCTGGCGACGACCTCGTCCATCGTCGCGCCGGCCTGATCGACCAGCTTGGCGCCGGCTTCGACCTTTTCCACGGAATCGCCGATCAGCGCCTTGATCTCCTTGGCGGCCGCCGCCGAGCGCTGGGCGAGGTTGCGCACTTCCGCCGCCACCACGGCGAAGCCGCGCCCCTGTTCGCCTGCCCGTGCCGCTTCCACGGCGGCATTGAGCGCCAGGATATTGGTCTGGAAGGCAATCCCGTCGATGACGCCGATGATGTCGACGATCTTCTTCGCCGAATCATTGATCGAGCCCATCGTATCGACCACCTGCGACACCACTGCGCCACCCTTGATCGCCACTTCCGATGCGGTGGCCGCCAGCTTGTTGGCCTGGCTGGCGTTTTCCGCATTGTGCTTGACGGTCGATGTCAGTTCTTCCATGGATGAGGCCGTCGTTTGCAGCGAACTTGCCTGTTCCTCGGTGCGGACTGACAGGTTCATATTACCGGCCGCAATTTCACTGGAAGCATGGGTAATGGTGTCGGTGCCGTTGCGCACCTCGCCCACGATCCGCACCAGGCTCTCATTCATGTCCTTCAGTGCCTGCATGAGCTGGCCGGTTTCATCCGTCGATTGCACGTCGACCTGCGTCGTAAGGTCGCCGTCCGCCACGCGTCGTGCAACGCCGACCGCGCTGCGAAGGGGGCTGGTGATGCTGCGGGTGACGAAGAAAGCGATCAATACACCCACGAGCAGGGCGGCACCGGCCAGCGCGAGCGTCAGTAAAAGGGCATTCGCGTAGGCGCTATCCGCGTCGGCCGATGTCTGTTGTGCCAGAGCCTCCTGCCTCTTGACGGTTTCTTCCATCGCTTCGAGCCACATCCGCTGTGTCGGCACGACGTTGGCGAGCAGAACCGGAATGACGTCACCCTGCTTGAGCGCCAGTGCCACCGCCTTGTCGATCCATGGCTTGGCCTCGGCCTGGCCGGCGTCGATCTTGTCGAGCAAAATCTTATCGTCTGCGCTGTTCATCAGCGCACGAAGCGCTTGCATGCTTTGCACGTACTCCGCATTCGCCGCGTCCATGAGCCTCACTTCGGTCTTGATCTCATCTTCCTGGGTCATGACGGAGATGTTGCGCACCACCACGCCGACCGTCATTACGGCGTGGCGCATGTCGTTCAACTCTTTGACGATGACGTTGTTCTCGTTGATGACCTTGTCCAGGCTGCCGTGGATATTGGCCATGCGCGACAGGCTGGCCAGCGCCAGCGCCATCATCAGCAGCAATACAAGTCCGAAGCCCAGCCCCAGCCGGGTGCCGATGTGAAGGTTGCGAAGTTTCATGATTCTCCTCTATGGCGTCCGGACAGACGGCGCGGGCGGTGGAGCATATTGCCCCACGATTGCCGGTAGTCACATGGACGCCTTGATTGTTGTTTTTAGATGATTGGCGCGCTTGGTGATACGTTCTGCACAGAACCTCGGATCAGTGTGCAGTCAGCTGGTCGATAAGGCCGATGTCCGCGCCGGACATCAGCTTGTCGATATCGATGAGGATCAGCATGCGTTCGCCGATGGTGCCGATGCCGATCAGGTGCCCGCTCTCAAAAGCACCGCCGAGGTCGGGTGCCGGCTTCATCTGATCGGGCTTCAGCGTCGTGACATCGGAAACGCTGTCCACCACCATGCCGACCACCCGCGAGCCCATGTTCAGGATGATCACCACGGTGAACTGATCGTAGGTCGGCTTGCCGAGATTGAACTTGACGCGCATGTCGATGATCGGAACGATCACGCCACGCAGGTTGATGACACCTTTCATGAAGTCCGGTGCGTTGGCGATGTGCGTCACCGCATCGTAGCCCCGCAGTTCCTGCACCTTCAGGATGTCGACGCCGTACTCCTCCTTGCCGAGCGTGAAGGAGAGGAATTCGCGAATGCCGCTTCCCTGAGGATTGGTGTGTTCAGATACAGGGGCGATGCCGGTGCTTGTTTGCAGCATGTTGTGTCTCCCTGAAAGAAGCCGTCGTTTCAATGCATGGTTGAACGATCTTGTCGGATAGGTATTGCAGGTAGGCGGGGTGAACTTGGGTTACAACCGCCAGTTCAATCACCTGTGGCATAGCCTATATCAAAAGCCGGTTTGTTCCAATGTGGAAAGTGCGGATAGCGCAACACCGAATCGGTCACCGACTGTCGCTACCTGTTTAACGGCAGCCCCACGGCAACCTGAAGCGGCTGGAAAAGAAAAATCGTGGCAGGAATGCATTTTGTTCAGCAGCGCCGGGAGCGTTAAAACCGAATGCGCGAGCCGATTTTTGGCAAGAGATGCGCGATTTGCGGTCCTGCGCTTCTCCGCCCGGCCTCGACCGGTTCGCCACGTTGTTCGGTGGGCGCTTACATCATCCGGTTTTTGGCCAGGGGCGGGTTCTTGGCAAAATACTTCCTGATGCCGGTCAGCACCGCTTCCGCCATCTTGTCCTGGTAGGCGTCGTCGGAGAGCTTGGCTTCTTCTTCGGGATTTGATATGAACGCTGTTTCAATCAGGATGCTGGGAATGTCCGGCGCCTTCAGGACGGCGAAGCCGGCTTGTTCGACGGCGGCCTTGTGCAGCCGGTTGATACCGCCGATCTCTGCCAGTACCGCCTTGCCCAGTTTCAGGCTGTCGTTGATCTGCGCGGTCGTCGACAGGTCCAGCAGGACGCTGGCGAGCAGCTTGTCCTGGCCTTTCAGGTTGACGCCGCCGATGAGGTCGGCCGAGTTTTCCTTGCGGGCCAGCCAACGGGCGGCGGTGGAACTGGCGCCTTTTTCCGACAGCACGAACACTGACGATCCGCGGGCGGTGGTTTCGATCCAGGCGTCGGCGTGAATCGACACGAACAGGTCGGCCTGCACCTTGCGCGCCTTGCCGACGCGTACATGAAGCGGCACGAAGTAATCGCCGTCGCGCGTGAGCATGACGCGCATGTTCGGCTGTTGCTCGATCTTTGCCTTCAGGCGCTTGGCGATTGCCAGTACGACATCTTTTTCCCGGCTGCCGCCGCGCCCGATCGCGCCGGGGTCCTCGCCGCCATGCCCCGGGTCGAGGGCGATCGTGATCATGCGGGTCAATGGCGAAGGTTTGTCTTCAGCGGCTCCGGATCGCGGGGGGGCGGCATCCGGCCTGGTCTCGGCGACCGGCGGCGGTGCGGCTGGCGTGTCGGCCGGTTTCTCGCGCGACCACTCGCCTTTCATGATCAGGGCCGCGATCGGGTCGGGCGGATTGACCGGATACAGGTCGAAAATCAGCCGGTGCTTGTATTCGCCGACCGGCGCGAGGGTAAAGACCTGCGGATTGATTTCTTCCTTTAAATCGAAGACCAGCCGTACCACGTTCGGCCGGTTCTGGCCTACCCGCACCTGCTGGATATACGGATCGTTCGGCTGGATCTTGGCGACCAGTTCCTTCAGCGTCGCGTTAAGTTCAAGGCCTTCGATGTCGACGACCAGCCGCTCCGGATTCTTGACGATGAAGTGGCTGGTTTTGAGATTGGTATCGTTTTCGAGTGTGACGCGGGTGTAGTCGTCGGCCGGCCAGACGCGTACCGCCATGATCTGCGCTGCCTGCGCAGGCCGGGAAGCGATGACGGAGATGAGAAGTGTGCCGCCGGCTTTGAGAATCGTGCGGCGGCGTCGGGATGTCACAAGTTTGGTGCGAATTTCAGTCGGTCGAGACATTGAATACCCTGGTCGGACAACCCTTGCAATTCTACATCACGCCCTGTGCCGGAAACTTGCAGGAAGGCATTGATGTCGGGCGGGGGCAACACGGGTTCGCCCTTTTCGGGCCATTCAATGATGCAGATCGTGTCGGCGTTGAAATACTCGCGGAATCCGGCATCGAGGAACTCTTCCGGTCCCGCCATCCGGTACAGATCAAAGTGGACGACCTCGACCGGGCGGCCGGCGATGACAACCGAATAGGGCTCGGCCAGCGTATAGGTCGGGCTTTTGACATTGCCGGCATGGCCTGCCGCATGCAGCATCGCACGGGTGAGTGCGGTCTTGCCGGTGCCGAGATCGCCGTGCAGGTAGATGGTGAGGCCGGGTTTGAGGGCGGCGGCCATGGCGGAGCCCAGCGCAGCCGTCGCGGCTTCATCCTGGAGGTGGGCTTTGAAGTTCTGCATCTCGTAAAATGGCTGTTTTCAATTGACGCGGCATGCAAACGGCATCTGACAGCCACTGCCGCGACTGTTGTCTTCCTGCAAGCGAATCGCCTGTTTCCATGATTGTGACCGATACCGATCTAACCGCGCTGGCGCTGGCCATCAAGGCTTGGGGCCGCGAGCTCGGCTTTGCCGACGTCCGCATTTCGGATACCGACCTGTCGGCTGCCGAGGACGGGCTGCGGTCCTGGCTCGCGGACGGCCATCATGGCGACATGGATTATATGGCAGCCCATGGGATGAAGCGCGCCAGGCCGGCGGAGCTGGTGCCGGGTACGCTGCGGGTCATCACCGCGCGCATGGATTATTTGCCGAGAAACGCAGGCGAGGACTGGCGTGGCAGGGAGGAACGGCGTGCCGGCGATCCGTCCGCCGCCGTGGTCTCCGTCTACGCGCGGGGACGCGACTATCACAAGGTATTGCGTAGCCGCCTGCAGCAACTGGCGCAACGCATAGAAGGTGAAATCGGCACGTTCGGCTACCGGGTGTTCACCGATTCGGCGCCGGTCATGGAAGTGGCGCTTGGCAGCAAGGCCGGCGTCGGCTGGCGCGGCAAGCACACCTTGCTTCTCAACCGCGAGGCCGGTTCGATGTTTTTCCTTGGCGAGCTGTTCACCGACCTGCCGCTGCCGGTGGATGCGCCGGTGAGTTCGCATTGCGGCCAGTGCAGCGCCTGCATCGATATCTGCCCCACCCAGGCGATCATCGGCCCCTACCGGCTCGATGCCCGCCGCTGCATCTCGTACCTGACGATCGAGCTCAAGGGCAGCATTCCACTGGACCTGCGCGGCCTGATCGGCAACCGGGTGTACGGCTGCGACGATTGCCAGCTGGCCTGCCCATGGAACAAGTTTGCGCAACCGTCCAAGTTGCCGGACTTCGACGTGCGCAACGGGCTGGATGATGCATCGATGGTGGAGCTGTTCGGCTGGAGCGAGGAGGAATTCAACCGCCGTCTGGAAGGCAGCCCGATCCGCCGCATCGGGCATGAACGGTGGTTGCGCAATATCGCGGTGGGACTGGGGAACGCGGCGCGGGACGGCGTGCAGTCGCCGGAGATCGTTGCGGCGTTGCAGGCCAGGGCCGATCACCCGTCGGCACTGGTGCGCGAACACGTGGCCTGGGCGCTGGAAATGCATGTTGCGATTTGAATATCAGGCCGAATCCATCGCCTACAGAACCAACCCCAGCCACAGCGGCAGCGTCACCGCCGACACCACCGTGCTTGCCGACACCAAAAACGCCACGAACGGTCCGTTGCCGCCCATGCGCGCAGCCAGCACATAGGCGCTGGATGCCGTAGGCAGCGCGCAAAACATCAACAGGATCTGCATCTGCAGCGGAGGCAGGCCGAGCCAGCGTCCGGCAAGAAAACCGACCAGCGGCAGCACCAGCAGCTTGACCCCGAGAAAGTAAGCCGCCATGCCCTTGGCTTCGTGCAGCCCGGACAAGCGAAGGCCAGCGCCGACCGTCATCAGGCCCGCCGCAATCGAGGCGTTGCCCATGCGGGACAGCGTCGCGCCGATGATGTCCGGCATCTGCAATCCGGAAAGGTTGAACAGCATGCCGCCCGCGGTTGCCAGCAGCAGCGGATTCTTCGCCAATTCCTTCAGCAATCCGCCGCCTTGCGGCACCAGCGCATGCACCGCCGCCATGTTGCATAACGGAACAGCGAAACCGATGATCAGCGCCATGAGCGACGTGCCCTGTTCCCCGCCGAGGCGCGAGGCGATCGCCAGGCCGATATAGGAGTTGAAGCGGAATGCGGTTTGCACGCCGGATTCGAAGACCATCGGCCCGGCGCGGAACAGCCGTTTCGCCAGCCAGCCGAGGGCGACGCCGCACAGGGCTGCGGCGATCGCCGCCTGCACGAGCTTGCCGGTGCTGGCGAAATCGAGCGGCGTGCGGGATGTGGAGTAGAACAGCAGCGCGGGGAACAGCGCGTAATACACCAGCTTCTCCAGCCCGGCCCAGAACGACGCACCCCAGTCGGTGAACCGGGCCAGCAGGAAGCCGATGAGGATCAGTGCGAAGTCGGGGAAGAGAAGGGTGGCGATGGACATGGGTTAGTGGGCCAGGCGCTGTCGTGGGGCGCCCGGCAAGGCGCGGCGAAAGATGGCTACTTCAGCAGCCGCGCCAATTCCACCGCCGTCTTGACGTTCATCTTGTCGAAGATATGGGCACGATGGACTTCGACGGTACGCATGCTGATGCCGAGCTGATCGGCGATGACCTTGTTCATTTTACCGGCAAGGATCAGTTCCAGTACTTCGCGTTCCCGCGCGGACAGCGCCTGAAGGCGCGCCTGCACCGCGGCCGCCTCGCCTGCCTGCCGCGAGGCGGCGAATGCTTCCTGCACCCGATCCATCAATTTGTTGTCGTTGAACGGCTTCTCGAAAAAGTCGAACGCGCCGCGCTTCAGGGTATCGACCGCCATCGGCACGTCACCGTGCCCCGTCAGGAAAATAATGGGAAGCCGGTGCGTGAGTTCGCGCGCCGCCAGCAACTCGAACAGTGCAACGCCGCTGATGTCCGGCATGCGCACATCGAGCAGGATGCATTCGCCCTGCATGTCGAAGCTCTGCCAGCCTTCCAGCGCGTTCAGGAACGCTTCACCACTGTCGTAGGCCGCAGCCGATATTCCGCGCGACCTTGCCAACCACGTCAGCGAGTCGCGGATCACTTCTTCGTCATCCACTATGTGCAGCATTCGGTCTCCAGCGAATCTACCCGGCTTGTGCCGGACTTATTATGTGTTCGTCCTGCCAGGGCGTTGCATCGTCTGGCCGATTATGCCAGAACGGGTTTCGCCGCTGCATCTATTTGCTCATCGCCGTTGCGGAGACGGCTTCCGCCGCGGGCAGTGAAAAGCGGAAGATCGTGCCGCCCGCCGGATTGTCGGCATGGGTCATCGTCCCGCCGTGAAATTCGATCGCGGTGCGGCAGATGTTCAGGCCGATGCCCATGCCTTCCGCCTTGGTCGAAAAGAACGGCGAGAACAAGCGCTCCGCCACTTCCGCCGGGATGCCGTGGCCGCGGTCGATGACGGAAATGACGACATTGGCCTGTGACGGCGACTCCTCCTCCCGCTCGGCCACGATACGCAGGCTGCGCCGCTCCGGCGCCACATGCTGCATCGCCTCGATCGCATTGCGCGTCAGGTTCAGCAGCACCTGTTCCAGCAGGACGCGGTCGGCCAGCACCGGCGGCAGCCTGGACGAAACACTGGTCTGGATGGACACGAAAAATTGTTGCGCCTGCAGTTCCACCAGCGGCAGCACGTTGTCGATCAATGCCTGGATCGACACCTTCTCCCGCGCCGGTTCGCGTTTCTTGACGAACGCGTGCACGCTGCGGATGATGTGGCCGGCGCGTTGCGCCTGGGCGCTTGCCTTCTCAAGTGCCGGCTTGAGCATCTCGATGTTGACGTCGCCGGGGGTGGCCGCGTTGTTGATCAGGTTGAGCGCCCCGGTGGTGTAACTGGAGATCGCCGCCAGCGGCTGGTTGATCTCGTGCGCCAGCGTCGATGCGATCTCGCCCATGGTCGCCAGCCGCGCGCTGGCCTGCAGTTTTTCCTGTTGCTGGCGATTCAGGTCCTCGATGCGCTTGCGGTCGGAAATATCGAGGATCGATCCCATCCATCCGGTCTGCTTGCCGCTGTTGTCGACCAGCGGCGATTCGAAAATCAGCACCGGGAACCGCTCGCCGTTTGCGCGCTGGAAGATCGTCTCGTAACCCTGGTCCGTGACGGTGCCCGCCAGCACCTGCGAAAAACGCTCCTGGTATTCCTCCATCGCTTCCGGCGCCCAGTACGGCATCGGCGGCATCTTGCCCAGCAGGTCCTCCGCCGGCATGCCCACCATGCGGCAGAAGGCGGGATTGACATATGTGACGCGGCCTTCGAGATCGCGCGCCCGCATGCCGGTCACCAGCGAATTTTCCATCGCGCTGCGGAAACTGACCTGCTGCCGCAAAGCGCCCTCCGCCGCCAGGCGCCGGTTGATGTCGCGCCACAATGCCCACAGGCTCCAGAGCAGTCCGATGGACAGCGCAATCACCGAGCCGACCAGCAGGTTGGGGAGCAGTTTCGGGGCATTCTTGACGCTGTTCGTGCGCAGCGTCAATCGCGCGCCGGGCAGGTCAAGCGCCCGCAGGTGGGTATAGACGCCGCGCCCCGGGCCGCCGGCGGCTCGTTTGGCGACCATCACATCGTCACTGTCGGTCAGCTGGATTTCATTGTCCTGAGCGAACCACCACGGCACCATTTCATCCAGGATGCTGGCAACCGAATAGCTGGCGATCAGGCTGCCGATATACCGTTCGCCCGCAAACAGCGGAAGGTGATAGTCCATCAGCAGCGGGCCGGCCAGGCCGGGCGGCGGCGCCGGCTGGCTGTATTGGGGTGTCCTGGTGCCGCGCGCGGTTTCCGCCGCCGCGAGCGAATTGCCCGGCAGGTCCTTGAGTGCCAGCGGTGAATCGTCGGTCGACTCGATCAGCCGGTCCGCATCGTCAAACAGCGCGATGCGGTTGAGTTCGCGATTGTTGCGGATCAGGCTCGTCATTCGGTCCCGCAGGCGTTTGCCGTTGAGGTAACCGGCGCTGATTTCGGTGCCGATGAGGCGGATGTTTTCCTCGTTGCGGCCGATCTGGAAGCGAATGGTCTGTTCCACCCACAAGGTGTCGGCGATCAGCTGTTCCTGGCGCTCGTTGGCTTCCATCTGCTGCGCCTGCCATGGCAGCCATAACAAAATGGATGCGAACAGCAGCACCAGCAGAACCGGCAGGAACCAGTGAAGCGGCTGGCGGCGGCTAAGGAAGCCGGTTCTGGAATTGAGCGAAAGGGTGGGCATAACCGATACCGGAGAAATACCGCTGTTTAAACAAATATAATGCAGCCGGCGGTGCTGCCCGACAGCTATTTCAGCCAAGTGTAGCCGACAGGCAGCCGCTCACGGCGGCCCGACGGGCCGGATTGTGGTTATCCACAGTTGTGAGCCGGCGGCGGGATGCCGAGAATACCCGAACGCCCATGCTCAAATCGGTCGGATTGTTAGCCCTATTTTCCTGTTGGGAACTCAATGAGGTTCAGCCTGACGTTCAGAGTAAGATTCAGCGCGCTGCTTGTTGCGGTCGCCGCCTTGTCTCTGAATAATGCGGCACGCGCAGATGTGCCCATCGTCATCAAGTTCAGCCACGTCGTGGCAAGCGATACGCCCAAGGGCAAGGCGGCCGAACGCTTCAAGGAACTGGCCGAGCGCGCCACCAAGGGCAGGGTCAAGGTGGAAATCTATCCGAACAGCCAACTCTACAAGGACAAGGACGAACTGGAAGCCTTGCAGTTAGGCGCGGTGCAAATGTTGGCTCCATCCCTGGCCAAGTTCAGCCCGCTTGGCATCCGCGAGTTCGAGGTTTTCGATCTGCCCTATATTTTCCCCACCAAGGAAGTCCTCTATCGCATTACAGAAGGGCCTGTCGGCAAGGAACTGCTGGACAGGCTGCAAACCAAGGGCATTACCGGGCTGGCATTCTGGGACAACGGATTCAAGGTGATGTCGGCCAATCGTCCGCTCAAGGTGCCTGCCGATTTCCGAAATCAGAAGATGCGGATCCAGCCGTCAAAGGTACTGGAAGCGCAGATGCGCGCGCTCGGCGCCATTCCGCAGGTCCTGGATTTCAGCGAGGTTTACCAGGCTCTGCAGAGCGGCGTTGTGGATGGCACCGAAAACCCGCCATCGAATTTCTATACCCAGAAAATGTATGAACTGCAGCCGCATTTAACGGTATCCAACCATGGATACCTCGGCTACGTGGTGATTGTGAACAGGAAGTTCTGGGAAGGCCTGCCGGGCTCCATACGAGTCGAACTCGAGGGAGCGATGCGGGAAGCGACCCAGTACGCCAACGCGATCGCGCAGAATGAAAACGACCGTGCGATGGAGGCGATCAGAAAGTCCGGCAAGACCGTCGTGCACCAGTTGTCCGACAAGGAAAGGGAGCAGTGGCGTACTGCGCTCGCCCCGGTGCACCGTGAAATGGAGGCCCGCATCGGACGCGACCTGATCGCGGCCGTTAACAGGGAGGCGGCGAGGGAGGCGGCGCGGGATGGGACGAAGGACGCTGCCAGGAAGCCGGCGGCCTTGATGGGCCGCTGAGCGTGTCGCCTTTTCCGCATGCCGTATCCTGACACGCATGCGGTTTTCCATCCAGTTCTTCAGGCATTGAGCAAGGGCGTGCAAAAAACTTACGTTATATCAAGGGCTTGCAGGTTGATGCTTGCCTGGCACGTTGCCTGCTAAACGAAGCCTCGATTACCTTTGACGACGACACGTGGTGCAGTCGTCAAAGGTAATCGATGCCCGGGAAACACGGGATGCCGACGCAAACGTCGCCGAGTACATCCTGCTTGCCGGAGCATATTCCACTATTTGCAAGCGATCCCACAACCAGGAGACATGACATGAAATCACGCAAACTGCTGCTCGCAATTACATTCACCGCCGGCGCTGCAGCGATGGCGTCGGCCCAGGCGCAAAACTTCCCGACCAAGCCGATCAAGCTGATCGTACCGTTCGCGCCGGGCGGCACGACCGACATCGTCGCCCGTGTCGTCGGCGACAAACTCGGCAAGGAGCTCGGGCAGCCAGTCGTCATCGAGAATCGTGGCGGTGGGGGCGGGAGTATCGGCGCATCGGCCATTTCGAAGGCAGACCCGGATGGGTATACCATCGGCGTATCCACGGTGTCGACCCATGCGGTCAATGCGGCCTGCAACAGCAAGCTCGGCTATGACCCGATCAAGGATTTCGCGCCGATCACCAACATGGCGCGGACACCGAACGTGCTGACGGTGAATCCGAAATTTCCCGCGCAGGACTTCAAGCAATTCCTCGCCGAAGTGAAGAAGAATCCCGGCAAGCTCAACTACGCGACATCCGGTACCTGCAGCATCCAGCACATGGTTGGCGAACAGTTCAAGGCATCCACCGGTACCTTTATCCTGCACATTCCGTACCGTGGCGCAGGTCCGGCGCTGAACGACCTTCTCGGCGGCCAGGTCGACATGATGTTCGATAATCTTCCGTCGTCGATGTCGCATATCCAGTCGAACAAGCTGCGTCCGCTGGCAATCGCCTGGAACAAGCGCCTGGATGCAATGCCGAATGTGCCGACCTTTGCCGAACTTGGCCTCAAGCAGGTCAATGATCCCGCCTGGTATGGTCTTGTTGCGCCGCCGAAAACGCCTGACGACATCATCAAGAAGATCAATGCCGCCGCCGTCAAGGTACTCAACATGCCGGATGTCAAGGAACGGCTCATGGCCAGCGGCGCGGAGCCCGTCGGCAACACGCCTGCCGAACATGCTGCCGAAATCAAGGCCGAGCTCGAGAAAATGAAGAACCTCGTCAACAAGCAAGGCATCAAGCTCGACGGCGCTTAATCGGCGCATCGTCGCAGGCATCATCCGCTCCCAACCTCCGGGGAGCGGACAGTTCTCGCCAGGCCTGGTCAGGGACCGGCGGGAACCCGGGTTGTCCTCCCCATTTCCCTGAGGAACGCCATACCACTCTTCGGCATCCATCACGAATCGACCGGAAAGTCCGGTTAGGTCAAAACTGCGGCTTTCCACAGTTGTAACCCCTGTTCGAGCAGGGAATAATGCGCCCATGGAAGCTTCCGCCGGCCTCGTCGCATTGGGACGGTACACCCGGATTTCCGTAGCGGCGCGCGGTCGTGGCCGTTTAATTCTGGTTTAGTGACAACTCATAATTGGAGAGACACCGATGAAACTTACATTGCTCCGGACTGTTGCCGGTATTGCGCTGATGACAGGCGCCATGGCCCACGCGCAATCAGATTACCCCACCAAATCCATCACCATGATCGTGCCGTTCGCCGCCGGCGGACCGACCGACACCGTGGCGCGGTTGATTGCGCAATCAATGTCGAAAACCCTGAAGCAGCAAGTCATCGTGGAAAACGTCGGCGGTGCAGGCGGCACCATCGGCGCCGCACGCGTGGCCAAGGCGGCACCGGACGGCCATACGATTTTCCTGCATCACATTGGCCACTCGACTGCGCCGACGCTGTATCGCAAGCTGTCTTATGACGCCATCAACGACTTCGAGCCGGTCGGCCTGGTGACGGATGTTCCGATGACAATCGTGGCACGCGGCAACTTCCCGGCCAAGGACCTCAAGGAACTGATCAGCTACGTCAAGGCTAACAAGGACAAGGTCACCTATGCGAACGCAGGCGTGGGCTCGGCATCGCATCTGTGCGGCATGCTGCTGATGAGCGCGATCGGCACCGATGTGACCACCGTGCCTTACAAGGGAACCGGCCCGGCGATGAACGACCTGCTCGGCGGACAGGTTGACATGATGTGCGACCAGACCACCAA
>NZ_DAIUCO010000074.1:0-20134 GCF_036846085.1 Noviherbaspirillum sp.
CCTGCCCTTTTGGGATCCCCGTAGGGGCGTCGACTGGGGGTCGCCTTTTTTGCCTACTTTTTTGGCGAAGCAAAAAAGTAGGTGGCCCGCCGGGGCCAGTCCCGGCTAGGCTCTTCGAAGAAAGGAACGCGTTGCACTACCGAAGACGCTCCGTCGCCCTAGATTCCCGCCTTCGCGGGAATGACAAGCCTATGCATTACCGGAGAGACTCCATCGCCCTGGATTTCCCCTTGCATATCCCAGTGGACACTTCTATCCGCGCGGCGCACTTACGAACGCGCATCCTTCTGCCCGATCGCACTCGCCTGCCCGCTCACCATGTTGGCTTCGAACGCCTGCATCTCCAACCCAAGCGCCGACATATCCATGTTCGCCTGTTCCACTTTGGGAAACAGCTGCTGCTCTTCCACCTCGACATGCTGCATGACCGCCTCCGACAACTGGCGGTACATTTGCTCGCACTGCGGATCGTTATCGTCCATCGCCTTGAGCTGATCAATCATCTGCCTTACCTGCTGATGATCTTCTTCGCAGGAATCCACCAGTGACGCATCGGCTTCATGCACGCGCGGGTAGAACACCGTTTGTTCCAATGCATCATGCAGTTCCAGATTCATCAGGATTTGCCGGCCGGCTTCTTTCCTGACATTCATGTCCTGCGAGCCGAGGTAGCTGTCGAACAGCTTGCGAACCAATTGGTGATCCATCCGCAGCGCCTGCAGCGGTTGATCGACCGGGAATCCGGCGCCGCCGCGACGGTCATTGACATCCATTTCCATTTGAAACTCCTTTGTAGGGAAGAGCCTTGAAAAGCAAAGCCCGGACAAAGGAGTTTAGGAGGCGCCCATCTGATTGCAAGGACGGCAGTAGGGTTATGCGCCTGTGCAGTGCCGTCGCATCAGGTATTGCGCGGCTGCACGATATCCTGCAGCAGCTCGGCCAGGCCATTGCCTTGCAATATGCGGATGTTTTGTTGTGCCGCAAATGTTTTCGCGTTATCGGAAAGCTGGCCGGTCGTCATGAAAATACTTTCGCGCGCCTCGGCTTTTTTCGAGGCCATCTGCAATTCGCGCAGCGGCTCGATGCCTGCCCCGGCGGCTTTCCATCGCTTGGCGCTCACAAGCACGGTGCGGCCCGCCTTGGCGATTTCGAAGTCCGCTGCCGGACCGGGGAGCCGCCGGACGTCGTACCCGTCGCGCTGATAGGCCCGTTCCACCGCATTGGCAAAATCGCGCCAGGGCATGGCATTGATGGTTTCGATAAGTTCCGCCACCCGCGACGGACTCGGCATGCGGAGTTGCCGCCAGGCGGCGACGATGCCGACGATCAGGAACGGCAGTCCGGCGGATATGCCATAGGCGGCTACTTCCCTGGGCAGCATCGCACTGGCGGCCAGCGATATCACCGCCGCGATCAGGATGCTGATCCACCACGGCGAGCGCAGCAGGATCGCGAACAGGGATTTCTCGGCCATTTTCAGTTTCATGCGTCACTCCGTGGATTGTCCGGCTGATAGCACCAATGCCATGGCTCGTAAATGAATCCCAGCTTGTTCCCGCGCGGGTAGGACAAGGTGAATCCGAAGCGGGCCGCATGCAGCGTGAGCCAGCGGAATGCGTCGGTGTGTTCGAACGGTTCTTCGGTCGCTTCGCAGCCCGGCGTATTGATGTCAATGGCGCGGCCGCTGTGATGCTCGCTGTAACCCGGCGGTGCGCTCAGGGTCAGGATGGTTTCGATCGGCATGTTCTTCGCAAGCTTGGCGCGGATGATGTCCGCCTGCCGTTCGATATTGCGGAACGCCGAAACGATTTCGATCACGATGCCGTCCCTGCGGGCTGCTTCCTTCATCGATTTCCAGGCGAGCGCCGCCCCGGGAACGAGCTGGTATTCGCTGCCGTCCTCGCCTGTTTCGGCAATGACCAGTTGCGCCGGCTCCGGATGAAACGGAATGGGATTGCGTGCGAGGATGGTGGCGGTGATGCCGAGTTCATCCAGCACCTGGCGGATGTGGTGGTTCAGATCGTCGTTGACATGCATTGGGTGGTTACCGGACAGGATTGTGCGGGCGCGGCTTTTACGCCGATCCGCGCCGAAGTCCCGTATTTTAAGAGAAAGCGACGCGCCGGCCTAATGCATGCCAACTTCGCAAATCGCGGAACGAGTTGCGCCAAGCCACCCACCCACCCTTCGCGGAACACGGCGCACCGTCATCCGCTTACCTGTCGATTGTCGAATCGGTTCGTTGCCGGTTCGTCTTCTAGCCGCCCCAACTTCGGGCGCCACGCTCGTCGACAGATTTGATGTGCCGGCCGGCCTGCCTGGCCAGCGTCAGTCGCTCGGGATAAAACGCCGCCCAGATATTGATGCATAGGCAGACCTGGTCCCTGTCCAATGTGGGCGGCTCGTCCGATGCATCATGGATGCAGGCGCTCGTCTCGCTTTCCTTGATCGGCGCTGATTGACGGTGATTCATGCCAGCCTCCATGCGACGTTGAGGAGACAGTATAGGTCCGGGGATATCAGAAAAATAATCGAAGATTTCGATGCGATTCGTAGGACCGATCAGCGGGACACGCTTCGATTCACGGCAAGGACATGCAGGACGATGCTATTTCCGCCGCGATATAAATTGGCATTTTTGATACGGAATCCGGCAATCTTCCGTCGTTTACGCACCCGATATCCCATATTTATAGGAGTACGAAGATGTAATAAATCGGTATATTTGAGGGCGCGTTTGTCTCCACCCCTCGCTGTCTTGTCGGTTGTACAACTTCCATTTTGATTCACCCGTTTTACATCGTTTCATCCCCGTCCACCCGGAGTCTAGATTGAGTCCATTACAGGTTTGCAAGGAGTATCTGGCCGCCGCCAACAGAGCCGATCTGCCGGGCGTGCTGTCGTTTTTCACCCAGGACGCAACCGTTGTATCGCCCTTGTATGGCGAGATGAGCGTCGAGGACTATCACAAGATGCTCTTCAACGACACCAAGCATTCCATCATCCGGCTGCAGAATATTTTCGAAGCGATCAACGATGATCGGGCAATGGCCCTGCAGTTCAACTACACCTGGGTGCTCAACAGCGGAAAATCACTCAACCTGGAACTGATGTCGCTGTTCGAACTGGCCCCGAAGCGCAATCTGCTGTCCAAGCTGACCTATATCTACGATACCGCCCAATTGCGCACGCATCTCCATGTAGAAGCGATGTGAACGTGTTACGGGGACGCGCAGCAGCCTCCCCGCAGGCATATCAGCTGCCGAACAAACCGCGCAGGATGTTGATCGGGTTCGGCAGGCTGGGCGTGACGCCATCGCCGGCATTGCCGTTATCCCCGCCGTTATCCGGGTTGCTTTCCCCACCGCCGGACCGCCGCCCCTCCATGCCGTCCTGCATGCCCAGCATCGTCATGCCGGTGGACTTGATGCGCACGCGCGCGGTCCACTCCGGCTGCCATCCCGCCGGCGCCTTGGCCGGACGCTCCGGATGCGACAGGTTGAGCTCCGGACCGTAGGCGATCATGTTCAGCATCGCGCCGTCAGCCTGGTCAAAAATGCCTTTCGGTACCGTGCAGTTGGTCGTGGAGGGCGACAGAATCACCTTTTGCTGGAGCAGCTTCGCAATCTGCGCCGGCGCCTGGTATGTCATCAGCGACCAGCCGTTCTCCGGCCGTTCGCTGGAACTCCAGAAGATCATGTCCTGCGCACCGCCCTGCCCGGTCGCGCTGCCCTGGGCATGCAGAAAATACCCCTTTGCATTCTGCATCGACGCCCACTCCACCTGCACGCCGTCCTTCGGCATGCCCTTGGTGCTCATCTGGACCTTCGGCAGGAAATCATGCTCGGCGCCGACGGTGAATTTCAGGCTGGCCGGAACGCCGTCGCCGCTGAGCGCATGGCTGCCCTTGAGCGATGCATTGTCGGGCACAGGCTTGCTGTCCCGCTCGTTCGGCCACAATGCATTGCCCGGCCGGTTCTGCACGCCCTGGCTGGCCGTGCCGCTGCCGGCGAAGAACTGCGAAAACTCCCGGTAATCCTGCTTGCCGAAATCCAGTACCTTCGGCTGGCCGGCGCGGACGGTGTTTCCGCAGCCCCAGTACAGCAGGATGCGCCCCTTCGGCTTCTCGGCGGGCTGGTCGCTGGAGTGCGTCGGCGAATGCGCCGCCTGCTTCGGTTTGTTCGGCAACAGCAGCAGCGACTGCCCCATGTTCATGTCAGCCGGGATGGCGTGCGTGCCTTCCACGCCGGACGGGTGGGCACGTACATGCAACTCCGCGCTCAGCGTTTTGCTGCCCGACGCCCCCACCATCGGCGCACCGCCGCCCATGATGCTGCCGAGCAGGCCGATGCCGAGACCCCCGCCACCCATATCCTGTTGCATCCCCGGTATGGAGGTATTGCTGGTCGCCAGGTCGACCCAGTACTGGGCGGCGGGACCGCGCGATTGGGCGTGGGCGGAAAACGCCGCCAGCGAAACGCAAAGCGACAAGGTAAGGCGAGTGCTGCTTGACATGGTTTACTCCCGGGAGGTAGGCGCAACTGGATTATTGTTATGGGCGCTCGAAAATAGGTATTCAGCGCCGCCGCGGCGAATTTTGACATTGACAACGCTTATTGTCATCGTCGTAACGACCAAAACACAACAAAACGGGTACCCGCAGCCGGTCGAAAAGCAGGCAATGCAAATCGGACGTAGGATCGCAACACGGTTTGCCGCCGGCTTTTCGAGCCATGCCAATGCCCGGACAGGAGACGACAGTGTTCATTCGAATCAATGGGTTAGCTGCGCGCATGCGGGAGCCCTTCGCACACCGCTGGCATCGGCTGATACCTGGACTCTGCATCGGCGCGCTATGGTTGGCACCGTTGCCGGCCGCGGCCGAGGATGTGCTGCGGATCGGCTCCAAGCGGTTCACCGAGTCCTATGTGCTATCCGAGGTTATCGCGCAGACCGCCGCTCCCCATGCCAGGGTCGAGCAGCGGCAAGGATTGGGCAATACCGCGATCGTCTTCGAGGCACTCAAGACCGGGAGCATCGACATATACGCCGAATATCTTGGCACCATCGACCTGGAAATCCTCAGGCATCCGGCACCGACCTCGCTGGAACAGATCAACCGGGAACTGGCTCCGCTCGGTATCGGCGCCGCGGTGCGCCTCGGATTCAACAATACTTATTCGCTGGCCATGCGCGCCGGCGATAACGCTGCACCACGGGACATCAGCGGTCTGGCCGGAGCGCCGGGACTGCGGCTGGGCCTGTCGCATGAATTCCTCGGCAGGGCCGACGGCTGGCCGGGACTGGCCAGCCGCTACCGGCTGCCGCACAAGCCGTCCGGGCTCGATCATGGCATCGCCTACGAGGCGCTGGCCGCCCGGCAGGTCGACGTGATCGACATCTATTCCACCGACGCGAAGATCAGGCAGTACGGATTGCGGGTGCTGGCCGACGATGCGGGCTATTTTCCGCGTTACGACGCCCTGCTGCTGTACCGGCTCGATGTCGAACGCCGCTTCCCGGCCGCCTGGCAGGCGCTGCAGCAGCTGGAAGGCCGCATATCCGAAGCGGACATGATCGCGATGAATGCGGCGGCGGAACTGGAAGGCAAGTCCTTTGCCGACGCGGCGAAAAGCTTCCTGTCGCCGGACGCCGGCACGGCATCGCCGCGAAATGGATTGTGGCGCAAGCTGTTCGACGACAGCCTCTGGCGGCTGACGCGCGAGCATATCCTGCTGGTGCTGGTCTCGGTCGCCGCGGCTGCAGCCATCGGCATACCGCTGGGCGTACTGGCTGCCTACCGGCCGCGCCTGAGACAGGCGGTGATGGCGCTTGTCGGTATCCTGCAGACGGTGCCGGCCCTGGCACTGTTCGCCATGCTGATTCCGCTGCTGGGCTCGATCGGTACGCTGCCGGCATTGATTGCGCTGTTCCTGTATGCCCTCCTGCCGATCGTGCGCAATACCTGCGCGGGCCTCGGACAGGTGCCGACAGGACTGCGGCTGGCCGCACTGGCGCTCGGCCTGACACATCGGGACCGGCTGCTGCACATCGACCTGCCGCTGGCGCTGCCGGTCATCCTTGCCGGCCTGAAGACCGCCGCGGTGATGAGCGTCGGCACCGCCACGATTGCCGCCTTCATCGGCGCCGGCGGTTATGGCGAGCGGATCGCCACCGGCCTGGCACTGAACGATAACGACATGCTGCTGGCCGGTGCGATCCCGGCGGCGGTACTTGCGTTGCTCACCCAGTGGCTGTTCGAGCGCATGGAAAAGCGGCTGCTGCCGGGAGCGCGCATCGATTGACTTGGCAAACACCGGCTTGCTACAGTGCCGCAGCGCCGTCCGGCGGCATCGGGGAGAAAAACAGATGGACAAGAAAAACCAGCAATCCGGCACCAGGAAGGTGATCGATACCACCCTCGTCACGCCGGTCAAGCTTGCCGCTGAAGTGCTCGACGAAACCACGAGCCTCCTCAAGGAAAGCGGCGAACTGAAGACCGGCCAGGGGATGGTGACGGGCGTACTGGCGCTGACCCTCGGCATCCTCTGCTTTCTCGGCGTGATTGCCTTCCATTTTCCCGAGTACCTCACCACGCCGCAGCTGCGCAAGCAGTATTCGGTCGACCTGCTGCGCCAGGTGATGTTCTACTCGCTGATCATCGCGGGCGGTCTGTCGATTGCCAACATCCTCTTCAAGCGCAGGCGCAACCTCAACATCGCGGCGCTCTGCCTGGTGCTGGCATCCGTCGCGCTCGGCGGTTCCGAAGTCCCGGTAAGCGACTTCCCCGACAACACGCCGTATATCGGCCTCGACTGGTTCATCCTCGACCTGCTCGGTTCGACGCTGATTTTTGTGCTGATCGAAAAGATTTTCCCGCTGTACAAGGGACAGGCGATTTTCCGCAAGGAGTGGCAGACCGATTTCGTTCACTTCATCGTCAATCATTTCCTCGTCGGACTGGTGCTGCTGATCGTGAACTTCCTGATTCACCGGGTGTTCGGCTGGATGGTGCGCGGGGACCTGCAGCAGACGGTGCAGGCGATCGATTTCCTGCCGCAGCTCCTGCTGTGCATCCTGGTGGCCGACCTGATGCAGTACTGGACGCACCGTGCCTATCATGAGGTGCCGTTCTTCTGGCGCTTCCATGCGATTCACCACAGCGCGAAAACGATGGACTGGATTGCCGGATCGCGCATGCATGTGTTCGAACTGGTGGTGACCCGCGTGGCCGTGCTCGGCCCGCTCTATGTGCTCGGCTTCGAGAAATCGGTGATGGATGCGTACATCATCGTGGTCGGTTTCCAGGCGGTGTTCAATCATGCGAACGTGCATCTTCCGTGGGGGCCGCTGAAGTACCTGGTCGTCACCCCTGATTTTCACCACTGGCACCATTCGTCCGATGACGCGGCGATCGACAGGAATTACGCGGCGCATTTCGCCTTCCTGGATTATCTTTTCGGCACCGCCGTCAGGACCGACAAGACCTTCCCGGAGAAGTACGGCGTCGTTGGTGACTATGTGCCGGATGGATTCGTGAAGCAGCAGCTCTTTCCGCTGAAGCCGGGGCGCGACTGACGCAGCCCAGGACGGGAGCACAGGCAGCTGCGATCGGCTAATAGGGTTTCCTGTAAGCGAATCCCTCGCCGAACCGGCTTTCCCAGTGGCGCAGGTATTGCGCGGCGAGTTCCGGGTTATGCCAGATGACGATGACGTTTTCGCTATTGGATTTCGCGGCGGCTTGGCTGTAGTTGAAGGAACCGGTCTGCACATGACGCCCGTCGGCGATGATGTACTTGTCGTGGTGGATCGCATACTTGCCGTTGAGGCGCGTCGGTATGCCGGCCCCGGCCACCAGGTTCAACGCCGCCGCGCCGGATTTCGATTTCGGCCCGCTGTTGTCCGCCACCACCCGCACATCCACGCCCCGGCGCTTCGCCCGCAGCAATGCCTGCACGACTTTCGGCGATGTAAATGCATACGCCGCCAGCCGCACGGTCCTGGTTGACGAATCAATCACTTTCAGGATCAGGCGTTCGGCATCGCCGTCGGGCGAGAAGCCGGTTTCGATTTCCGCCGTTGCCGGCGCTTTGGAGGTGCGCGGCGGAAGGAGTTGCCGCAGTTCTTCCTGCAGTTCGTCGACCACGGACGGTTGCCTGGCCGACGCGGGGGAAACGACGCAGAGGATCAGGGAAAGAAAAGCCGCAAAACGAAAGCGCATAGGTACGTCGGTGACTGAAAATCGCCCTGCTTCCTGACAGGCTTGTGCAACAGGCGTAAAGTAATGGACCGCAGGAATGCACTCTGCGGAAGGTGGCAAGCGAAGCTGCGCTTGGCGACTCGTTTTTGAACCGGTAAATTCATCAGGAGACTCAAATGAAAAAGCTTTTAACAGTATTGCTGTTTTCAGCCTCATCGCTGGCGTTCGCGCACAACTGCCCTAATGAAATGAAGACGATCGACGCCAAATTAAGTTCCGCAAGCGGCGTCAGCGCGGAGAATATGAGCAAGGTGAAGGAACTGAGAGCGGAAGGTGAGAAACTTCACAAGGAAGGCAAGCATGCCGAATCGATGAAGTCCTTGCAGGAAGCGAAGAAGCTGCTTGGCATCTGAGCCACCAATGCAGGCAAGGCGAATGGCCACCTTCGGGTGGCTATTTCTTCAATAAGGTCAGTCGCGCTGGCTTCGGAACGCGAACCATTCCGCCAGGGCGGTGAATGTCGCGACGATGCCGACCAGGATCCAGAACCATCGCTGTTCTCGGCAAGCGGCACGCCGCCGACGTTCATGCCGAACAGGCCGGCGAGAATGTTGATCGGCAGCGCCAGCACGGTAACGATGTTTAGAACAAAGAGGCTGCAGCTGTTTTCTTCATTCACACGCAGCGCGATTTCTTCCTGCAGCAGCTTTTCATGGACATCGAGATTATGGTGCTTGATCCGACCTTCTGGCTTTCACTCGCAGTCCTCATCGTTACGGCGATCGTGCTGACCGAGGTCGCGCTCGGTGCGCAAAGGATCGGACAACTCAGACTCATCCTTCCGGTTCTCGGACCGAATCCGCCGAAGGTCTCGGTGATCGTACCGGCGCTCAACGAAGCGGACACCATCGAGCCGGCATTGCGTTCGCTGCTCGCGCTGCACTATCCCAACCTGGAAATCATCGCGATCAATGACCGCTCCACCGACGCCACCCCGGCCATACTCGAGCGCATGGCGCGGGAACATCCGCAACTTCGGGTCCTGCACATAGCCGCCCTGCCCGATGGATGGCTGGGGAAAAATCATGCACTGTCCCGCGGCGCGGCCATCGCCGGCGGCGACTACCTGCTGTTTACCGACGCCGATGTGGTGTTCGAGCCCAGTGCGCTGACACGGGCGGTGAATTACTGCGAGCAACATGGCGTCGATCACCTGACATTGCTGTTCGATGTCGTCGTGAAGACCCAGTTGCTGCGCATGCTGGTGCTGAGCTTCTCGGTGAATTTCATGGCGCGCTTCAAACCGTGGAAGGTGGCCACGTCGCCAAGGCATTTCCTCGGCGCGGGCGGCTTCAATCTCGTGCGCGCCGACGCATACCGGGCCATGGGCGGGCACGGTGCGATCCCGCTCGCGGTGCTGGACGACATGATGCTCGGCAAGCGTATCAAGGCCGCCGGTTACCGGCAGCATGTGCTGTTCGGCCGTGAGCTGGTGGGTGTGGAGTGGTATCGCAGTGCGCGGGACATGATCAACGGCATGCAGAAGAATATCTTCGCCGCTTTCGACTTCCAGCTCGGCCAATTGATTGCGGTCACTGCGGCAATGCTGCTGCTGCGCGTGTGGCCGTGGATCGGATTGGTCGTCACCGAAGGCGTCACCCGATGGATCAACGCAGCGACGGTGCTTATCGGGTTGCTGCTGTTTGCCGGCATGCTGCACATCGCCGGTTGGGGTTACCGCTGCCTGGTGTTCGCACCGGTCATCAGCCTGCTGGAACTGGCGATCTGGTGGCGCGGCAGCCTGACGGCGCTGCTGCGCGGCGGCATCGAATGGCGCGGTACCCGATACGCCCTGGACACATTGCGCCGTCATCAGGATTGAGCTTGCGCGCTTGACCTTGCTTGTTTAGAATCGGTTCCGGCACGACACATTCGTGCCACGTCGCTCGGACGGTTCCGGGCGCTCACGTGAAAGAACTCCATGACGCAATCCCGCACGCCGCGCAGCTTTTCGCGCATCAATCGCCTTCCCCCCTACGTTTTCAACATCACCGCCGAACTGAAGATGGCTGCACGCCGTCGCGGCGAGGACATCATCGACATGTCGATGGGCAATCCTGACGGCGCCACGCCGCAGCACATCGTCGACAAGCTTGCCGAGGCGTCCAAGCGCCCCGATACCCATGGATACTCCGCGTCGAAAGGCATTCCCCGCCTTCGGCGGGCCATCACCCATTGGTACAAGGACCGTTACGATGTCGACCTGAACCCGGATACCGAAGCGATTGTAACGATCGGTTCGAAGGAAGGCCTGGCGCACCTGATGCTGGCGACACTGGACCGGGGCGACACGGTGCTGGTGCCGAATCCCAGCTATCCGATCCATATTTATGGCGCGGTGATTGCCGGCGCCGACATCCGCTCGGTCCGCATGAGCCCCGATGTCGATTTCTTCGCCGAGCTGGAGCGGGCGATACGGGAAAGCTATCCGAAGCCGAAGATGATGATTCTCGGCTTTCCGTCCAACCCCACCGCACAGTGCGTGGAGCTGGACTTCTTCGAGCGCGTGGTGAAGCTGGCGAAGGAGCACGACATCCTGGTGGTGCATGACCTCGCCTACGCCGACATCGTGTTCGACGGCTGGAAGGCGCCGTCGATCATGCAGGTGCCGGGTGCGCGCGATGTAGCGGTGGAATTCTTCACCATGTCGAAGAGCTACAACATGGCAGGCTGGCGGATCGGCTTCATGGTTGGCAACCAAGAACTGGTCGCGGCGCTGGCCCGCATCAAGAGCTATCACGATTACGGCAGTTTCACGCCGGTGCAGGTGGCGGCGATCGCGGCGCTCGAGGGCGACCAGACCTGCGTGCAGGAGATCCGTGACCGCTATCAGCGCCGCCGCGATGTGCTGGTGAAGGGATTGCATGAAGCCGGCTGGCCGGTGGACCTGCCGAAAGCGTCGATGTATATCTGGGCGCGCATTCCCGAAGCGTACCGTCATCTCGGATCGCTCGAGTTCGCGAAGCTGCTGCTGGAGAAAGCCAAGGTATCGGTATCGCCCGGCATCGGATTCGGCGAATACGGCGACGAGTATGTGCGCTTCGCGCTGATCGAGAACGAGGCCCGCATCCGCCAGGCGCTGCGCGGTATCAAGGCCATGCTGCGCGGCTGATGCGACGACGGGCAGCGGGAGGATTGCATGCCTTTCCCCTCCATGGCAGCATGTTGCCTTGCAATTTCTGCAATATCGCCAATCCGGTGCCCGCCATCGCCATTCTGAAAGGATCCGCATGATCACTCTCTACACCTTCGGCCCGGCTTTTGGCCTGCCGGATGCCAGCCCGTTTGTTACCAAGACCGAAACGTTGCTGAAGATGGCAGGATTGCCCTACCGGACCGATCCCAGCGGATTCAGGCGGGCACCGAAGGGCAAGCTTCCGTATATCGAGGACGATGGCACGGTGGTGGCGGATTCGACATTCATCCGCTGGCATATCGAGAAAAAATACGAGATCGATTTCGATCGCCATCTGTCGGCGGAGCAGCGCGGCATCGCATGGGCATTGGAAAAGCTGTGCGAGGACAACCTGTATTGGGCGGCCCTGCACTGGCGCTGGCTGGACGACGACAATTTCGCCCGCGGGCCGGCAGTGTTCTTCCAGGGCATCCCCGGGCTGGTACGGCCGCTGGTACAGAAGATCGTGCGTAAAAAGGTCGCGAGTGCGACGAAGGCGCATGGAATCGGCCGTCACACGCCCGGTGAGCAACTGGCGCTTGCGGCCCGTGGCATCGAGTCGCTCTCGGCGGCGCTCAGCGACAGGCGCTACCTGATGGGCGACATGCCCTGCGGCGCGGATGCCACCCTCTTTTCCTTCACGATGTCGATGCTTTGCCCGCACTTCGAATCGCCCTTGCGCAGGGAATGCGAGCGCCATGCCAACCTGGTCGCCTATGTGGCCCGCATGCGGCAGGAATATTTTTCAACCCCGGAAATGCGGCACGAAACGCCAGGACAACGACGTTCTGCATCGGCCGCCGGATGAGGATCGAATGAGCTTTACCACTTGGATGACCTTTTTTGTGGCGGCCTGCATCATCGCCGTGTCGCCCGGTTCCGGCGCCGTATTGTCGATGTCGCACGGCCTTTCCTACGGTGTGAAGAAAGCAAGCGGCACCATCATTGGCCTGCAGGCCGGTTTGCTCCTGGTGCTGGTGATCGCCGGCGCCGGGGTCGGCTCGCTGCTGCTGGCGTCGGAGCTTGCATTCAACATCGTCAAGACTGTCGGCGCCTTGTATCTCGTCTATCTCGGCATCAGCCAATGGCGGGCAACCGTCGACACGCATGACGGCGGGAGCATGCCGGTCCGGACGGCGGAACATGCCGCGGCGCCGACGCTCAGGCGCCGTTTCCTGCTCGGCTTCCTGACCAATGCCACCAATCCAAAAGGCATCATGTTCATGGTCGCCGTACTGCCGCAATTCATCGATCAGAATGCGGCACTGCTGCCGCAACTGGCCATCCTCGCCGCGACGATGTGCGTCATCGATCTGGCGGTGATGCACGGCTATGCATACGCCGCATCGTCCATGCAGCGCTTCTTTCGCGATGCGCAGGCAATGAAGATCCAGAACCGCCTGTTTGGCGGCGTCCTGGTGGCCGTCGGCGCGACGCTCTTCTTCGTCAAGCGCAGTCCGAACGCATAACCGGCCTGCTCCAGTCCGGGGCGTTCATCGGTCAATCCGGACTGGTACGGATCATGCTTTCCATGAAGAAACATCCGAAGCGGTTTTTCACTGCTCCGGATGAGCGCACTACCGCGCGACACTTCATGAGGCAGACCCGACATGCTGCAACTGCAAACACCTTCCACCCGATCGCACCGTCACAACGATGCACAACCCGCCCTGTCAGGCGATGTACTGGGCGCCATGATCAATCTGTCCGGCCGCCGCCGCTTCACATCACAGCGGGTAGTCTTGTACGCCGTGCTGGCTTCGTCGGGCCGGACCGAGATGTTGCCGGTAGCGGCTGAAGCCTTGACGATGTTTAGCCAGGCTCATACCGCCCTGTTGCAGGGCAAGGACAATCTGCCCGGGGTGTATTGCGATGCATTGCGGGAGGCGTATTTCGGCGCACCGGAGGGGGACCGGCACATCCGGGCATTTATCGATCTTGCGGAACAAACATTGTCGGCGATCCGGTCCGGCTCGAAGCGAGCGTCATCGCTGGTCGATGCGCTGGTGGCCAGTGCGACGCCGTTGCTGGCAGTGCTCAATCAGCTTACGCAGGTCTACGAGGAAGAGTCGCGCCGGCATGCGCTGCGGATGAAAAAGAAGCTGCAAAGCGTGATGACCGACATCGAAACCATTGCCAAGCAGGCACGCATGGTCTCCTTCAACGCGCAGATCATCGCGGCACGCGCCGGTAACGCAGGGCGTGAATTCGCCGTCGTTGCGGGCGTTCTGTCCAACATTACTGCGGAAATCGACGAGCTTGTCCATGAGGCTTTGAACGGCACGGTATGAGTAGCGCCCGGCGGCACCGTTGCTGACCCGGTACGTCGGTGCGACACAACCGAAAAACGGCATCCGGGGAAGTGCCAAGGCGAGGTAAGATAACCACATTGCCTGAAAGAAATTAAATGCCGTCGCACCTGTGCGCTTCATGCGCACGGAAAAGCGGTGCCGGCGTACCACAAAGACTCAAGAGACAACATGACTCCCAGCCGCTTTGCACTGTTCCCTTCCAACGACCGGGAACAGGAGCTTCGACTAAAGCGCTTCCTGATCGCGACCGGCGCCTATGCGATGAACATGTGTTTCGTGCTCGTCTGCTGGGCGATGGGTTATTTCACCACAAAGGAGGTGTCGGGTTACGTGCTCCTGGTGGCGGCTATCAATGTCGGCATCTACCTGACGATCCGCACTGATCTTAACAAGCGCTTTGCCGATCCCAGCCTGACGTTCCTGCAACTGGCCCTGGCAACACTGTCCGGCCTCTACCTGATGTATTTCGGCGACGCGGTACGCAGCACCTTCCTGCTGCTCGGCGTGGCGGCGTTCGTCTTCGGCATGCTGCGCTTCAAGACACGCGGCTTTATCTATCTCAGCGCCTACATCCTGGGCGGCTATGCCATCCTGATCGCCTTGCTGGTGCAGTTCCGACCAGGCGATATCAATCTGCGCGTCGATGTGCTGCAGTGGATGGCCTTGCTGGTGACGATGGCGCAGTTTACGTATCTCGCCGGATTTATCGGCAACCTGCGACGCAAGGTGCGCGACAACAATATCGAGCTGGAAAAGCGCAACGGCGAACTCGAAGCGGCGCTAAAGCAAATCAGCGACATGGCCATTCGCGACGAGCTGACCGGCGTTTATAACCGGCGCTACCTGATGGAGCGCATCGCGGAAGAAACCCAGCGCTGCATCCGTAACGGCTCGGTATTCTGCATCTGCATCATCGACATCGATCTTTTCAAGCAGATCAACGACACCTACGGCCACCTGGCCGGCGACGAAGTATTGCGCAAGGTGGCAAGGACCGCGTCCGGTGCGCTGCGGCAGACCGACTTTTTCGGCCGATTCGGCGGCGAGGAATTCGTGATGGTCCTGACCGACACGCTCGCGGAAGGGGCAATGACGTCCTCCGAGCGGGTACGCAAATCCATCGAAGGCCTGGTGTTCCCTGAAATCAGCGGCGAGTTGAAGGTCACCATATCGATCGGCATCGCCGAACATGCGCGACGCGGTGATCCCGAAGCCACGTTCAAACGCGCGGACGATGCCTTGTATCGGGCCAAGGAAGGCGGCCGCAACCGCTGCGTGGTGGCATCGGTCGAGGAAGCGTGAGCCTGCGGCATTGCCGGATTGCGCATAGAATCCCCGATCCCATTCACAGACCGAGGAAGTTCCATGACCATCTCCATGTACGCCGCATCGATTCCCGTATTCAGGCAAATGCTCAGCAGCCTGGACGCAGTGCTTGCGAAAGCCGGCGCCCATGCCACCGAGCGCAAAATCGATCCGAACGCCCTGTTGCACGCGCGACTTTTCCCGGACATGTTTCCGCTGTTGCGCCAGGTTATGATCGCCACTGATTTCGTCAAGGGCTCGGCGGCCCGCCTGGCCGGTATCGACGTTCCTTCCTACGAGGACACGGAGCAAACGTTCGCCGACCTGCATGCGAGGATCGCCAAGACGATCGCATTCATCGACAGCCTGGGGCCGGACCAGATCGACGGCAGCGAAGAACGCGAGATTACGATTCAGGCCGGCACGCCGCGTGAACGGAAATTCGCCGGCCAGACCTACCTGTTGCACTACGCATTGCCGCAACTCTTTTTCCACGTCACGACCGCCTATGCCATCCTGCGCCACAACGGCGTCGAGATCGGCAAGCGTGACTTCATCGGCAGCTTCTGACCTGAAGCCCGCGATGGTATCGGAGATTAAGCCGTCACCATCGCGGATGCGCCCGGGAGGTTGGACGGTGGATTTCCTTCCCGCGATCGGCCTGCACTCAGGGCGCCGCTTCCATAAAGGAATAGAAATCCCGTTGCATGCACCTCGCTGGACTCGATTCAGGTAATGTTTCATTAGGGAAATAAAACAAAATACCTATTGGAACGATGAAAAATTTCCAATGTGCTACAGCGGCGAAGTGGATTAGAATGAATCCTAACATTTCGTAACAGGCAACATTTCCATTTGATGGTATTTGCGCATCAAGTCGAAAGGTGCCGGTGCTTCCTGTTTGTTCTTATCGACTAGGAAAACAAGCGATGGACCGTTCTATCTTTCAGCGCCGCAATGATCCGGAAGTCCGCGAGCCGGACAAACACACCTTCAAATGGCTGTCCACATTGCCGGCGCATGTGCGCCCGATGGAACTGGCGAAGCGGTATCCGCGAATCGTGAACCGGATTGCGCTGCTCTGGTATGAGCAACCGCTGTGCAACAAGTATCTCAGCAGCCTGATCCTTGACCGTAGCCGACCGGACCGTGCCGGCTTTCCCGCCTCCATCGCGAAAGAGATCTATCACCTGCACGAGTATTACGTTGAACAGGTCTGCCTGTGGCGATTCAACGAAAAAGAGGTTTTCGGCTTTACCGTCCGATAGCCTGCCGCGGCAGGCCCGACGGCCGGACGCATGAGCGTCCCTGCACCGATCAGCGAACCGCTCCAACGCCTTACTTCAATACATCGAACAGATTGTTGAAGTCATCCGTCCACACTTTCAGACCCGGTATCGGCTTGATGGAGCTGGCGACATCCTGGATCGCCGCTTTCTGCAACACGCTTTTGTCCCTGGCCACCAGCACCCAGTCGGTACTGTGTTCGGTGGTGCCCACGCCTTCATCCTCGATCAATACCGACTCCAGGCCACGGTCGGCCGCCAGGCGCTGCACGACCGGCGCCAGCCGCAGAAACTTGTTGGTGACATGGAAGGCGATCACGCCCTGCGGATGCATGTGGCGCAGGTAGACGTCCATCGCTTCCCGCGTGATCAGGTGTACCGGGATGGAATCGCCCGAGAATGCGTCGACGGCCAGCACATCGAAATTCTGCGGCGGCTCCTTTTCCAGGGCGAGGCGCGCATCCCCCAGCACCGTGTCGACTTTCGCCTTGCTGTCGCGCAGGAAGCTGAATTCGCTTTCCGCGATATCGATCACCTGCGGATTGATTTCATAAAACCGGTAGACATCGCCGGCCTCGCCATAAGCAGCCAGCGTGCCGGCGCCAAGGCCGATCAATCCCACCTTCTTTTGCGGCGCCCGCGTCTGCCCGATGGCGATGCCGATGCCGGAGTCGCGGCCGTAATAGGTGGTCGGTTCGGCGCGCATTTCGGGCGTCAGGTATTGTTCGCCGTGCCGTATCGCGCCGTGGTAAAGCTCCCGCACGTTACGGCTGGCATCGAAATAAGTCTTGTCCACCGTGCGCAGGCTGCCATAAAAGCTTCGCTCGATGCGGCGCGCGTCCTTGAAGTCGCCCGACATCTGCAGCACAAGGAAGTAACCACACAGGACCGCGATGCAAACAGCCACTGCTGCAAGCAGCCGGCGGTTGCGGAGGACAACGACGCCGAGCAGTCCCACGACCACGAGGCCGATGCCGAGTTCGTAGTAGGCCGGCAGCACCACTGGTGCGACCAGTCCGACAGCGATGCCGCCAAGCGCACCGCCCAACGATACCATCAGATAAAAACGGGTCAGGTAACGCGGCGCGGGACGCATCCTCGACAGTTCGCCATGCAGGAACATGCAGAAGAAAAACAAACCGATCACATACATCGGCACCGCGAGCTTGATATTCACACTGATGTTGATGTCCTGCAGTCCATATGCGCACACCCCCATCGCGGCTGCGGTGGGCAACAGGAATACCGGCCTTGAATACCAGCGGTCGCTTTCGAAGCAGAGGATGAACGTGAACAGGTAGATCGTCAGCGGCAGCAGCCAGAGGAAGGGAATGGCGGCGATATTTTGCGTAATGTGATTCGTGACGGCGACCAGCAGCCAGGACCCCATCGCCGACAGGCTGATCCACAGCAGGTAGCTGCTTGCGCGGGGTGCAGCGGTCGCGGACTCGCCGGAATCGTCCGGCGCCATGGAAGGCGACGGCACCGGCCCCGCATGCCTGGCGAAATAGAACGCGGACCCGGCGCATAGCAGGGCGAACAAGCCATACACGACGGACCAGGCGCGCGCCTGCAGCAGGATGGACGCATGCGGCTCGATCAAGAACGGATAGCAGACCAGGGCAATGAGCGATGCCAGGTTGGACAGCGAGAAATAGCGATAGACGCGTGCATCCGCGAGTGTGCGGGTGACCCATGTCTGGACCAGCGGGCCGGTGGTCGAGAGCAGGAAGTACGGCAGGCCGATGGTGGCGAACAGCAGAAGCAGGATGCGCAGCATCGGATCCTCGGCGCCTGCCGGCTTCCATGATGATGCCGCCACGATGGGCAGGCTGGCGAGGCTGATCGCCAGCAGCGTGACATGCAGTAGCATCTGGCGGCGCGGCGCCAGATGGCGCGCCACCCAGTCCGAATACGCATAACCGAGAAACAGCATGACCTGAAAGAACACCATGCAGGTGGCCCACACCGCGGCCGAACCGCCGAACCAGGGAAGAATCTGTTTTGAAATCAATGGTTGAATCAGGAAAAGCAGAAATGCGCTGGAAAAGATGGTGCCGGCAAACAGGACTCGGGTCATGGCGGAAATTGTCGGAATGGAATCAACCTATTCTCCACCATGACGATTAGTCAACGCCAGTTTCCGATGCATCCAGTTTGATGGGTGCTTGATAAAGCACAGACCCATTCCTTCCAGTGCATCCATGCAGCGGCGCCCGATGGTATCCCGCGTCCTTGGCGGCAAGAAAATGTTGATGCACTGAATCCGATTGCAAAAGGTCTCCGTATATTCCTTCGCAGTCCACATTCACCCAACTACTTACTTGCTTCACACAGGAGGAAATACCATGCGCAAACTTACTTCCGCACTTATCGTTGCCGCCACCCTGGCATCCGCCAGTGCCGCTTTCGCCCAGAACGCCGTGATGGTCGGCGGACAAAGCATGCTGCCCAGCAAGGACATCATCGACAATGCCGTGAACTCCGCAGATCACACCACACTGGTCGCCGCAGTGAAGGCCGCCGGCCTGGTGGACACGCTCAAGGGCAAGGGTCCGTTCACGGTGTTCGCGCCGACCAACACCGCCTTCGGCAAGCTGCCGGCAGGCACGGTCGACACGCTGTTGAAGCCGGAAAGCAAGGGCGCGCTGACGAAAGTCCTTACCTATCACGTCGTACCCGGCAAGTATGATTTCAATGCGCTCCAGGCCGAGATCAAGAAGCAGAACGGCAAGGCACAACTGGCCACCGCAAGCGGCGGCAAGCTGACCTTCGCAATGAACGGCATGCAAAACATCACTGTCATGGACGACGGCGGCAATACCGCCAAGATCAGCACCTACGACGTGAATCAGTCGAACGGCGTGATCCACGAGATCGATACCGTGCTGTTGCCGAAGTAAGTCACATCTGTCATCACGTATCATCAAAAATCGGGGGCGCCTTCGTCCGGCGCTGCCCGATTGTCCTTGCATGAACCGCGTTGCGGTGAAGCGGTATCATGGCCGTTCGCAGGCCACGCTGCGGCCTTCCCTTACTGTAACTATGTCGTTCATCTCGATTGAACCGCTTGAGTGCATTCATGCCGGCATCAACGGAAACCTGTCCCCTATGCGGTAGAGAGCTGATCGACGGTCCGTCGGTCAACGAGCATCACCTGGTGCCGCGCACCTATCGTGGCCGCGTGACGGTGCGCATGCACCGGATCTGCCATAACAAGATCCACTCGGTGTTTTCCGAGAAGGAATTGGCCGACTACTACCACACCCCCGATCGACTTCTCGAGAACGAAGAGATCTGCAAGTTCGTCAAGTGGGTGCGCAAGAAGGATCCCGGTTTTTACGACAGGCATCGGGCGATGTCGAAACGTCGCTGACACTTTTGAATCCCACGTTATCGCTTTCGCAAGCACGATTCGCGCGTTGAATCAGATTGCTCCTGATTCCGACGACCATTAGCCAAATAGGCAAAAAGCCTGGATTTCGTTCTTAAAAGAACAAATACGCTAATCTATGCATCGTTTCGCATCAATTTCCGATCAAGTTTTCATTTGGCGCTGGCGTGGCGGATGAACTTTCTGCTTCCCAAGAGTCTTACATATCGGTTTGTCAACTTAGCCTATACAACTATATGAATCCGATTTCCGTTGATAACGTCGTTACTACCTATCGTTTCTATGCTCCTCTTTATGACCGTTTGTTTGGTGCCGCGTTTGAACCGGGCCGGCGTGCGCTGACCCAGGCGGTGCGCAATTTGCGCCCGTCTTCGCTTCTGGAAGTCGGAGTAGGCACCGGTC
>NZ_DAIUCO010000075.1:0-20058 GCF_036846085.1 Noviherbaspirillum sp.
CTGTTATACGGCGTCACCGGCAGCGGTAAAACCGAGGTCTACCTGCAGGCGGCCGCCCAGGTCCTCGCGCAAGGCGAGCAGCGCGGCGACCCGGCGCAAGTCCTGATACTGGTTCCGGAAATCAACCTGACTCCACAGCTTGAACAGAATATCCGCACGCGCTTCCCCGGCGTGACGGTTGCGACGCTGCACAGCGGCTTGGCGGAAGGTGAACGCCTGTCCCAATGGCTGTCCGCGCATCTCGGCAGGGCGCGCATCGTACTCGGTACCCGGCTCGCGATCCTGGCCTCGATGCCGCATCTGAAACTGATCATCGTGGACGAGGAACATGATCCCTCGTACAAGCAGCAGGAGGGCCTGCGCTATTCGGCGCGCGACCTGGCGGTATGGCGAGCCCGGCAGCTCGGCATTCCCCTCGTGCTCGGTTCCGCCACGCCGTCGCTCGAAACCTGGCAGCACGCCCAGTCGGGCCGCTACCGCAGGCTGGAGTTGCGTGACAGGGCGGTGAGGGATGCGGTATTGCCGAAAGTCGGCCTGATCGATATGGAAAAGGACAAGCCGGTCGAAGGCATCACGCCGACCCTGCTGCGCGCGCTGCGGCTGCGGCTGGAGCGCGGCGAACAATCGCTGCTGTTCCTCAACCGGCGCGGCTATGCGCCGGTGATTTCCTGCGACGCATGCGGCTGGATCAGCAACTGCACCCGCTGCACCGCCTTCATGGTGCTGCACAAGCCGGATCATCGGCTGCGCTGCCATCACTGCAGCCTAGAGTTGCGCATACCGAAATACTGCCCCACCTGCGGCAACGTCGATCTGCAACCCCTTGGCAGGGGCACGCAACGCGTCGAGGAAGGACTGCAGCAAATATTCCCCGACGCGCGGCTGATGCGTATCGATGCCGACTCCACCCGCCGCAAGGGCAGCGCGCAGGTGGCGTTCGACAGCGTGCATCGGGGCGACGTCGATATTCTCATCGGCACGCAGATGGTTGCGAAGGGACACGACTTTCGTCACCTGACGCTGGTGGGTGTGCTGAACCCGGATACGGCGCTGTTCTCGCACGATTACCGGGCGAGCGAGCGGCTGTTCGCGCAGTTGATGCAGGTGGCGGGACGTGCCGGGCGGATTGCGAAAAAGGAAGGCGGCAGTGCCGGCGAGGTGCTGATACAGACAAGATATCCGCAGCACCCGCTCTATGCGGCGGTGATGGGTCATGACTATGACAGCTTCGCCACGTCGCTTCTTGAGGAGCGTCGTCATGCCGCCTTGCCGCCGTTCATTTTTCAGGCGCTGCTGCGCGCCGAGGCGAAGGAGCTGGCAACGGCGCTCGACTTCCTGCATGAAGCCAGCCGGTGCATCGACCACCATGGCATCACCATCAACGACCCGATCCCGATGACGATGACGCGCGTGGCCAACGTCGACCGGGCGCAGCTACTGGTGGAATCGGTATCGCGACCGGCGCTGCAAGGCTTCCTGAAGCGCTGGATCGCCGCGCTGCGGGACATCAAGGCAAGGGCGAAATGGTCGCTCGAGGTCGACCCCGTGGATATCTGAGCCGGGGCAAGCCCGGCATACTGAAGACCTGAACAAAGAGCCGGGAGGATCCAGGCTCTTCGGGGGTGGTTTAACGGACTCTGCGCTCGTTGCCGCCGTGTATCAGTGCCACCGGCGCGATGGGATCGAAATCGGCCCAGTCGCCATTCTCGAGCGTGCCCTCGGCCCGCTCCAAATCTTCCGCGCCCATGGAGCGGAAGAGGTTGATGACGTCATTCATGTGATCATCATCCTGCACACGGACGGCGACCAGCATGCCGGCTTTACGTTGCGGCAAGACGTTCTCCACATCGTGTTCATTGCCCTGATCGCCCTGTTCCTTCATTCCCGAGAGGCCGCCGACCAGGCCGCCGAGATGCGCGCCCAGCAGGCCGCCGGTCACCGTGCCGACCGGGCCGAGCACCGGGGTCGCCGCGACACCGATCGCAGCGCCGACCGCAGCGCCTGTTGCGACGCTCTTGTCGGACTCTTTCGCGCCCGGTGACATCGCCCGGTCGCCACCGATCGGATAAGCGCCGTGCTGGCCTGCCGGATTCACGAAAAACGAGGAAAGATGTTCGCGGGGGAAACCGAGACGCATCAATTCCATCATCACTTCTTCGGCCTGAGTTTGTAGTTCGAAGCGGCCTGCAATAATCGTGGACATGGTTGACTCCTTTCAGCATGTTTCTTGTAAGAGCATTGTCAAACCGATTTAGTTCTTGCAATACGTCTCAGACAAACCACGTGTAAATTTTTCTCCGAGCACGGTAAAAATTGGCCTCACCGGCATGATCGCAGGCATCTTTCAACGCCGCAGCAGTGAAAAAATCCCGGCCCGCAAATTGCATACTTCTACATCCCCAATCAACATGGAAAGAAGCTGCAATGGCACATACATCCGATCGCGGCAGCGCCTTCCAGCCAGGTAATGCGCCGGCCGCCGCACTGAAAAACGCACGAATCGTCGATGCCGGTGGCCGGCAGGCATCCATTGTGTCGCTCGACCAGGGCACGCCCGGTACCTCCGACACACTGGCCTGGGTACAGGTCGCCGACGGACCGCAGATCCAGGTACCCGTCAGCCTTCTCGAACTGCAGCAGGACGGCACCTACCGACTGCCCTTCGCCTTTGATGCCGTCGATGTTGTGGACGATATGCAGCTCACCTTTCCCGTCATGGAAGAACAGCTCCGCGTGGGCAAGCGCAGCGTCGATACCGGCGCCGGCGTGCGCATACACAAGACGGTATCGGAACGCCAGCAGGTCATCGATGAAGCGCTATTCGACGATGAACTGGCGGTGGAACGCATCCCCATGGACGAAATCATTTCGGGCTCCAGCATGCCGGAAACCCGGTATGAGGGAAGCACCCTGATCGTCCCGGTGCTCGAAGAAGTGCTGGTCGTAGAAAAGAAATTGCGGCTGAAGGAAGAGGTGCGGATCACGCGCCTCCGGCGAGAAACACATGCGCCTCAAACAGTCACGTTGCGCTCTGAAGAAATTGATGTCGAGCGCTTCGATGACAGCAAACCGAGGCAGGCATGAGTTATGCACTGAACCCCATTCTCAAGCTGCAAACAGGCCCGGCTGTCTTGCCGGACGACGATGTTTTATAGGAGATAGATCATGGACAACACGGTAGTCGGCGTATTCGACAGCTACGCACAAGCGCAAAGCGCAATGAACGAATTGATCGCTTCCGGATTTTCGCGGACCGATGTACAGCTGAACCCGGATCAGGAAACCTCTGCTTCCAGCACGACCACCACGGACAACACAAGCGATTCCGGTGGCATCGGCGGCTTCTTCCGTTCATTGTTCGGCATGGATGACCAGGTCGGTGATCGTGATACATACGCCGAAGCCGTGCGCCGCGGCAGCTGCGTGTTGACGGTCAATGCAGACAATGACGAACAGCGCGATCGTGCAATCGACATCATGAACCGCTACGATCCGGTGGACCTGGATGAGCGTTCAACACACTGGCGCAACAGCGGATGGACCGGTTATGACGCCTCTGCGCCGCGCTTGACCGACGACGAGATCGTTCAGGAACGCAGCCGCTACAGCACCACCGGCACCACGGGTACTACCGGCATCACAGGTACTACCGGCGCCACCAGCACTGCCGCCAACCTGACCGATACCACTCGCACCGAAGGGTCGCAGACCATCCCCGTGATTCAGGAAGAACTTGCCGTCGGTAAGCGCCAGGTGCAGCGCGGCGGTGTGCGTGTGTACCAGCGCGTCAGGGAAACACCGGTGACCGAGTCGGTGCAACTGCGTGACGAAACCATTCATGTTGAGCGCCACAAGGTCGATCAGCCGGCAAGCCAGGCCGATCTGGCTGCCTTCAAGGAAGGCGCCATCGAACTGCGTGAAACCGATGAGGAAGCCGTGGTCGGCAAGTCGGCGCGCGTGGTCGAGGAAGTGGTGGTCGGCAAGGACGTCACCCAGCGTACCGAGCAGATCCAGGACACCGTGCGTCGCACCGATGTCGAGGTCGAGCAGCTCGGTGCGGGCACCACACGCACCGCTGGCATGACCGACGATTCGGACTTCCGCACCCACTGGCAGACCGCATATGGCCAGCAGGGCGGACGTTATGAAGACTATGACGCCGCGTATCGCTATGGCTCATCGCTGTCGAGCCGCGACCGCTTCCAGGCCGACCGCTGGAATGAGGTTGAGCCGCAGGTGCGTTCCGAGTGGGAATCCAACAATCCCGGCAGCGCATGGGACAAGGTGAAGGATGCGGTGCGCTACGGTGCACAGCGGGTTACCAACAACCAGCAGCGCAATCACTAAGGTGCTGGATCATTGAGGTGCTAAGGCACCACAGGCTGCCATCGGCAGCAAGCAGTCCATCCTGCCGCGTCCGGGCTTGCGTGTTGCCCGGCCGCGGCAGTATTCATTTGCGCGTGTTGCGCGGCGTCGAGCGTGGCTGATCGTATGAGTCAGTCGTTTGACGCGGGTGGCCCGTCCAGCCTGCCTTCACCCGCCATCTGCCGGATGGTGCGGATGGTATCGATATCCGACTCCTGGTAGGCGGAGCGCCGGAACTCGTTGTAGAACGCCTCCGCCGTATCCGCTTCTTCCGTCGCGCCATCGTCATACTCGAAGCGCACGTAAAAGACATCGGCCTGCGGTTCTTCGATGGTCATGGTCAGGCTCGATGCAGGAATATCCTTCTGCTGCGGCACATGGTAACGAACCTGTTCCTGGGGCAAAAAAGTCACGCGATCGTGCACCACCAGTTCGCCGTAATGCAACTCGCGGGAAATCGACAGCGTGGAACGATCGAGAATATTGCACTTATCCAGGTACGGCACGAAGGCGAGCGGCTTTTCCGCGCGCAACACGAGACCGCGCCATAACTGGTCGCGGGTCAGGGGATCGATAAGGGGATTGAGCGGATCATTGATTTCCACAAGGTGGGTAAATTTCATCGGACAAAAGCAAAAACAGGACAAGGGCTGCCAGTGTAGCGCGATCGTTTGAATAAAACCGCATATCGATTCCGGTTGCTTGGTTGACGAAATGCAAATCGGGCCGGGATGCGCCACAATAGGCTTCCATTCCCAAGGAGGCTCCGATGCACGTTCCCAGCAAGGCCGGCATGGCATGCCGGAAATTCCTGACGCTGCTTGCCGGCACGCTGGCATTCTCCGCAATGGCAGCCTCTGCCTACGCACAGCAGCTCCCGCTGTTTGACGCCCACATGCATTACAACGTCGAAGCGCGCTCGGTGCTGTCGCCGCAGCAGGTCATCGACCTGTGGCGCAAGACCGGCATTCGCGCGGTGCTTGCCACCAGCCGGCCCAACGACGGCACGCTCGACCTGATTGCCCAGAAGGCGCCGGACATCACCATCGTTCCCTTCCTGCGTCCTTACCGGGTGCAGCCTGACCGGCATGACTGGTTTTCCAACGCCGAGATCGATGCCTTCGTGGAAAAGGAACTGCAGCGCGGCATCTATCGCGGCATCGGCGAGTTCCATATTTTCGGCAAGGATGCGGATGCACCGTTCATGGCAAAAATCGCACGGCTAGCGAAGGCACGCGACCTGTGGCTGCATGCGCATGCCGACGAAGACGCGGTGGAGCGCATCCTGCGCCACGCACCCGGCGTCAAGCTCATCTGGGCGCATACCGGCATGTCGACGCCGCTCGACAAGGTGGAGCAGATGTTCGCGCAGTATCCGAATATCGTCGGCGAACTGTCGTACCGCATGGACCTGGAACAGGATGGTGCATTGAATCCGCGCTGGCGTGCCTTGATGACGAAATACCCGAACCGTTTCGTCGTCGGCACCGATGCATGGGTTACGCCGCGGTGGGGACAGGTAGAGGAACTGGCGGCGTTTTATCGACGCATGCTTGGCGGCTTGCCCCGCGATGTTGCGGAACGCATCGCATACCGCAACGGATTGTCGATGTTCGGCCTGGAGGAGGAACGCTCCACCCGCTGAAACCGCATTGCGGAACACCCGGAATTTGATGCGGTCGATTTGACAACTTCAGGGCTGGTGCGCGTCGCCCGCTGATACAATGACGCGCTCCTTTCCCCTCTGTTTCTATCGTCTGCCCGCATGTCAAATCCCCCGCAGTCCGGCATGAACGCACCGCAACGCGAAGCCGTGAAGTACCTCGACGGACCATGCCTCGTGCTGGCCGGCGCCGGCTCCGGCAAGACGCGTGTCATCACCCAGAAAATCGCGCACCTGATCGAAGATTGCGGTTACGACGCGAAAAATATCGCCGCCGTCACCTTCACCAACAAGGCCGCGCTGGAAATGCAGGAGCGCATCGCCAAGCTGCTCAAGCAACCGAAGGAAGCGAAGAACCTCACCGTCTGTACCTTTCACTCGCTCGGCGTGCAGATCCTGCGCCGCGAAGCGAAGGAACTCGGCTTGAAGGACCGCTTTTCCATCATGGACAGCGACGACTGCTTCTCCATCGTGCAGGACCTGGCGTGTACGACCGACAAGCAGGTGGTCCGCCGCATACAGAATGCGATGTCGCTGTGGAAGAACGGCCTGGTCGATCCCGAGGCCGCGCTCAAACAGGCCGTCACCGAGGACGAGGCACAGGCCGCACGCATCTATCGCAACTATGTCGCTACCCTGTCCGCCTACCAGGCCGTCGATTTCGACGACCTCATCCGTCTGCCGGTGGAACTGTTCCGCGCCAATGAGGCGGTGCGCGACAAATGGCAGCGCAAGCTGCGCTACCTGCTCGTCGACGAATACCAGGACACGAATACCTGCCAGTACGAACTCGTCAAGCTGCTCGTCACTGGCATCGGCAAGAAGCCGTTGTTTACCGCGGTGGGCGACGACGACCAGGCCATCTATGCATGGCGCGGCGCCACCATCGAAAACCTGAAGCAGCTGCAGGTGGACTTCCCCGATCTGAAGGTCATCAAGCTGGAGCAGAACTATCGCTCCACCACCCGCATCCTGCAGGCGGCCAACGCCGTCATCTCGAACAATCCGAAACTGTTCGATAAGCAGCTCTGGTCGGAGCATGGCCTCGGCGATCCGGTCAAGGTGCTGGCAATGCAGGATGACGAGCAGGAAGCCGAGCAGGTCGCCATCATGATCTCCGCCCACAAGTTCGAGCGCCGCGCGAAGTTCTCCGATTACGCGGTGCTCTATCGCGGCAACCACCAGGCGCGCGTGATCGAACAGGCGCTGCGCAAGGAACGCATTCCGTACACCATCTCCGGCGGCCAGAGTTTTTTTGACCGCGCGGAGATCAAGGACATCGTCAGCTACCTCCGCCTCATTGCCAACGGCGACGACGATCCGGCCTTCATCCGTGCTGTCACCACGCCGCGCCGCGGTGTCGGCCAGTCGACACTCGAAGCGCTCGGTGCCTTCGCCGGTCAATGGCAATGTTCGCTGTTCGAAGCGGTGTTCAAGGGCGGCATCGAATCGAAGCTGGCCGACCGCCAGCTCCATCCGCTGCGCGAATTCTGCAATTTCATCAATGGCCTCGAAGCGCGTGCTTCAAAGCGCGGCGAGAATGCCGCCGCATTGCTCGATGAAATGATGAAGGAGATCAATTACGAAGGCTATCTGTACGATGCCTTCGACGACCGCCAGGCCCAGTCGAAATGGCAGAACGTCATCGACTTCACCACCTGGCTGAAAGAGAAGGGTACCGGCGGCAAGGATGGCAGCGCGGAAGAGAAAAGCCTGCTGGAGCTGACCCAGATGGTCGCGCTGATGACCATGCTCGAAGGCCGCGACCAGGAGCCGGATGCGGTGCGCATGTCGACGCTGCACGCCTCGAAGGGACTGGAGTTTCCGCATGTGTTCCTGGTCGGCGTGGAAGAGGGCATCCTGCCGCACAAGGGCGATCCGGACGCGCCGGCCGATACGATGGCTGCCCGCATCGAAGAAGAGCGCCGGCTGATGTACGTCGGCATCACCCGCGCGCAGCGCAGCCTGCACATCACCTGGTGCAAGAAGCGCAAGCGGGCGCGGGAAAGCGTCAATTGCGACATCTCGCGCTTCATCAAGGAAATGAAACTCGACGAGGGCAATGCGGTGCCGACCGAAGAGGAAGCGATCACGCCGCAGAACCGGCTGGCAAATCTGAAGGCCTTGCTGCAGAAACCGAAGGCCGCCTGAGGATCCGACGCGATCTGCCCGGACCGGGTTAACATGGCGGATCGCAATCGCCACGAGACGACGCCATGGCAACATTTCCAGGACCCATGCCGCAGCCGGGACCGGCATCCTCCTTCACCCGGAGCGGGGAGCCGGCATGAATGCGGCTGCGCCTTTCGCATCGACGGTCGCGCGCATCGCACTGGAGAACATCGTCCGGGAATATCCGAACAAGCCCGATCATGTCCTGAACGATGCAGCGGATATCCGCGCGCCGCGCGCGCTGCATCCGGTCTTCTACGGCAGCTATGACTGGCATTCCTCGGTGCATATGCACTGGCTGCTGATGCGGGTGCTGCGCGCCTTTCCCGATCTCGAAGAGGCGCCGGCAATCCGGGCCGCGTTCGATGCGCATTTCACACCGGCCAATGTGGCGGCCGAACTGGCTTATCTGCGGCAGCCTTCCCAGCATACCTTCGAACGCACCTACGGCTGGGCATGGCTGCTGAAGCTGCAGGCGGAACTGATCGGACTGGCGGCCGGTGACAGCAGTGCAAGGACGTGGCGCGGCACGCTGCAGCCCCTGGCCGACGCGTTCGTCGAGCGTTACCTGCAGTTCCTGCCATTGGCGACCTATCCCATCCGCGCCGGCACCCATGCCAACAGCGCGTTCGGCCTGATGTTCGCGCTCGACTATGCCGAGGCGACGCAGCACATCGCGCTGCGCAAGCTGATTGCGGCAAAGGCGCATGCATGGTTCGGCCAGGACCGGCGTTATCCCGCCGCTTACGAGCCGGGCGCCGACGACTTTCTCTCCGGCGGATTGATGGAAGCCGCATTGATGCTGCGCGTGGTGGATGGATGCAGCTATGCCGACTGGTGGCAGGTGTTCTGTCCCGCGACGCAGGACCTGCAGGCATGGCTGACGCCGGTCGTGGTCAGCGACCGCACCGATGCCAAGCTTTCCCACCTGGATGGCCTGAACCTGTCGCGCGCCTGGTGCTGGAAGATGCTGGAACCGGAATTGCCGGCGCATCTGCGCGAACCGGTCGCCCGGGCGATCGATGCGCATTTGGCGGCGTCATTGCCCCATGCGACGAGCGGCGACTATGTCGGCACGCACTGGCTGGCGAGCTTCGCCATGCTTGCGCTCGACGGCCGATAAAGTCCACGGGCGCCTTCGCCGTCAGCGAAGAAGCGTGACATCCTTCAGCGGCTTCAACACGCTCGACGGCGTCATGCCGAACGTTTGCCGGAACAGGCGGCTGAAGTGGGCCGCATCCGCGAAGGCACCGTTCATCGCCGCGTCGGTCAGGCTGCCGTCGGGGCGGAAGCCGATGATGGCCGACCTGATCTGCGTCCAGATGCGGTATTCGCGGAAGCTGATCCCCATCTCCTCGCGAAACAGGTGATTGAACCGTGATGCCGACAAGTGCGCGATGGAAGCCGCGTCGTCGCGGGCAAGCGGCTCGTCGCGCAGCATGCGCAGGGACAGCAGGCTGCGCTCGACCCGGGCATCGAGCGGCGGCGCGTCATCCGGCGCGGCGCGGCGCAGCAGCGCTGAAAGATCGAAGGCATCGAGCCGGCTTTCATAGTGGCTGCGTGACACCGGCAGCATCGCCGGATCGAAGATCACCGGCCCGTCGCGCCGGACCCGCGCACGCAGGCTGCGCGCCTCTTTCGAATCCGGTTCCAGGTACATCAGCGCCACCCGTTCGCCACGCGGATCGAACACATGTTCCACGCCGGTATCGATCAGCGCGCTATGGCAGGTTTCGATGCGTCCATCCGGCAGGTGGATCGCAAAGCGTCCGGACAAGCCGATCAGCAGCACGGGCGATGCATGCCGGTGCCAGCCGCTGGCGGGCAGTTCTCCGATATACAGCGACCGGTCCAAACCGGCCTTGAGGGTATTGCCTCTATGCATAGCCCAAACGTACAAGTTTTCACGGAAAAATTTCGATAGCCTCGCAAGTCCGTTGTCATTTGAACGGCTGACCTGGAGGAGAACGCATTGAAACGTATTGCCCTGGCCGCCACCGTGCTGGCGCTTGCCGTGATTGCAGCAGCATATTACCGCCTTCCGCATCTTTTCAAGGAACCGCTGGCGGCGCTGAACCGCGTATCCGCCGGCCTGTCCGAAAAAGTCATCCGCGTCGGCAGCCACGACGTGCATTACCTCGAGGGCGGAAGCGGCGAGACGGTCGTGCTGTTGCACGGCATCTTCGCCGAGAAGGACCATTGGGTCGACTTCGCGCGGCCGCTGACCGACCGCTACAGGGTGGTGGCGCCCGACCTTCCGGGTTTCGGTGAAAGCGGCCGGCTCGACAACGAAGACTACGACTACGCCACCCAGGTCGAACGGTTGAAGCAGCTCCTCGACCGGCTCGACATTGCGCGTGCCCATCTGGCCGGCAATTCGATGGGCGGCACCATCGCCGCGCTGTTTGCCATCCGCTATCCGGAACGCGTGGCGACCGTTGCGTTCATTGGCGCACCGCATGGCATCCGCTCGCCGACACCGAGCGACATGGATAGCCTGATCGATGCCGGCGGCGCACCGCTGGTTGCCCGCGACGAAGCGGAGTTCGAACGCATGCTGTCGCTCGTGTTCGTGCAGCGCCCGTTCCTGCCGTATCCGATCCTCCATGATGCGCAAGCAGGCGCTCTGCAAAACGCGCAATCCAATCTGCGCATCTGGCAAAGGCAATTGAAAGACCGTTACCTACTGCAGGACCGGATCGGTGAACTGCGTACGCGGACCTTCCTGCTGTGGGGGCAGGGCGACCGCATCTTCGACGTCTCCGCCGTGGACACGCTGCGCAGCCGGCTGCAGAAGGTACAAGTGAATGTCCTGCCGGACATCGGTCACTTGCCAATGATGGAAGCGCCGAAGGAAACGGCGCGGCTCTACGCGGCATTCCTCTCGCAGTAGTGCGGCGGGATGCCGGTCTCCAAGGGGAGTGAGGCGGACCGGGCGATATACTGGGGTCATATCGCATGTATCCGGCAATGCGCCGGCTGGTCGTTCTCGGGAGATACGCATGACAAGTTTGCTGATCGTCGGTGCCACGGGGCTGGTCGGGCAATCCGTGCTGGAACTGGCGAAGTCCGACCCGCGCATTCACAGCATCGTTGCGCCGACACGGCACGCCTTGCCCGTGCATGCGAAGCTGCAAAATCCGGTTGTCGACTTCGACCGGCTGCCGCACGATGCATCATGGTGGCACGTCGACGCGGCGATCTGCACCCTCGGCACCACCATGCGCGATGCAGGTTCCAGGGACGCGTTCCGCAAGGTTGATTTTGAATACCCGGTTGCGGTTGCAAACCATGTGCGTCGGCACGGCGCGACGGCATTCGCCCTCAATTCCGCCATGGGCGCCGATGCCGGCTCACGAATTTTTTATAACCGTGTGAAAGGTGAAGTCGAGCAAGCCTTGATCGCGCTGGCCTTTTCCTCCCTCACCATTGTCCGGCCCGGGTTGATTGGCGGAAAGCGTCCCAAAATGCGGCCGGCGGAATCGATGGGAATGAAAACGTTGCTGGCCATCGAGCCGCTATTGCCCCGGCGGTATCGGGTAGTACCGGCCGAGCGTATTGCCAGGGCGTTGGTCGAGGCGGTGTGCAACGCCATTCCAGGTGTCAACATGATCGAGTCCGAACGGATATAGACCCGGTTTGACAAGGTGAAACGATACATCGTGTTACAGCTGAAACAGGAACCATCACGCAAAGCTTTTTGTCTTTTAAATAACGCACGACCGGCTACAGCATTGCTTTGCAAGCAAGCCGGTTTGCATTCATTCATTTGACAAGGAGTACTTATGATTCAGCCACGTAAAATTTTGCTCGCTTCCGCAGTAATGGTTTTCGCCCAGCTCGCACACGCGCAGTCGTCCACATCGACAGACGCAGCCACGACATCAGGCGCATCGAGCAGTGGCATGTCATCCGCCGGTGCTGCAACCGCAACACCCGGCACTACGACGCCATCCGGCGCGTCGACCTCGTCTTCGGGCACATCCGCTGCACCGGACACGACCACATCCGGTAGCAGCGCAGGCAGCACCAGCCCGTCGACGACCATGAGCGGTTCCGGCAGCCTGCCGAGTGCGACAGGCACCAGCGGTACAACAGGCACCACAGCAACTACTGGAACGACAGGCGCTACCGGGTCCACGGTGACCAGCCCGTCGTCAACGACCGGCACGACGGCAACCACCAGCCCTTCCTCGACGTCCGCCGATCCTTACGTTCAGCGGCGCGAGGCAAAACGCCAGGCCAAGCAGGAATACAAGCAGGATAAAAAGGCTGCCAAGCAGGAATACAAGGAAGAGAAGAAAGCCGCCAACACTGCGTTGAAAGATGCACGCCGGCAAGAAGCCGGCACATCGGGACGTTGATTGCCAATCCTGGGACTTTGGTGAACAGGGCTGCGTCAACAGGCACCCCCGACGAGAAAGCCGCCTGCACCTGCAGGCGGCTTTTTTCTTCCCCCAATCCATGTTGACCATGGCAGTCGCAAGAACAATTTGTCTTTGCCGACCTTGAGCCGGGTAACTTCCTTGTCCTCCCGCTGTCAATGGAGTAAGGCTGGAAGAGGCCGGTCAAATCGGCTACGGACAGCACATCAAATATCAATAGAACGGATGTGATGCGAGGAAATGCATCCGACATTGCGGCTCCGGCACCTGCATGAATTCCGAATACACCATTCCCCTCCAGCATTTCGAGCTTCTGTTCAACGGCTCGCCCGGCTCCTTCCTCATATTGCTTCCCGACGAATCATTCACCATCGTTGGCGTGACGGACGATTATCTGCGCGACACGCTGACACGGCGCGCCGACATCCTCGGCAAGCCGGTGTTCGAAGCCTTTCCCGATAATCCCTGTACACCCGAAGCGAATTCGACCCGCAACCTGGCCGCATCGCTCCAGCGTGTCGTCAAAACTAGAACTCGGGACCTGATGGCCATTCAGCGTTACGACGTGCGGAATCAGTCGGGAACAGGGTTCGAACTGCGCTACTGGAGTCCGGTGAATGTACCGGTACTATCGCCGGACGGGACGCTGCTCTACATCGTTCACCGTGTTGAAAACGTGACGGACTATGTGCGGCTCGTCGAGGAAAAGAAAAACCAGCAACAGCAGACTGCGGAACTGAGCGCCCGAAACCAGCAGATGGAGGCCGAGATCTTGCAAAACACCCGCATGCTCGAAGAAAAAAACAGGGAGTTGCGACAGGCCAATGACGCATTGAGCCAATATGCGAAAGAAGCGCACGATGAGGCAAGGAACAAGGATGAATTCCTCGCCATGCTCGCCCATGAGCTGAGAAATCCGCTTGCCGGAATGTCGGCATCGCTGGAACTGCTGGGGATCTTCGGCAACGACGCCACGAAAGCAGTGGAGCTGCGCGACGTGTGCTATCGCCAGCTTGGCAACCTGACCCGCATGGTGGACGATCTGCTTGATGTATCACGGGTGAGCCGCGGCACCGTCGAATTGCGCAAGAAGCCGCTCGACCTGCGGGATGTGCTCGATAGCGCCCTGCACACCTTACGCCGCCAGTTCGACGACGGCAGTTTATCCGTCAACACCCGGATCGCTTCCGGCGCCTATCGCCTCCTCGGTGACGCAACACGGCTGGAGCAGGTCATCACCAACCTGCTGGCCAATGCGGCGAAATACACGCAGAACGGCGGCCAGGTCGATGTCGTCCTGGAAAACGAAATGAAGGGCAACCAAAGCTGGGCGGTGCTGGCGGTAAAAGACACCGGACGCGGTATTCCTCCCGATAAGCTTGATGCCATCTTCGACATGTTTGTGCAGGTCGACACGGAGATCGATCGTGCCGGGGGCGGACTCGGGATCGGACTCACCCTGGTGCAAAAGCTCGTCGAAATGCACGATGGCATCGTCACCGCGTACAGCGACGGACTCGGCACCGGCAGCACGTTCACCCTACGCCTGCCGCTCAACGCTGCCGTGTCGATGCCGATGCCTTCCGTCCGGGGCGGGGCCATGCCCGTCGTTCAGCGGCCGGATACCCGGGTACTGCTCATTGAAGACAACGCCGACGCCCGAGAAACCCTCAAACACCTTCTGCACGCGTACGGCTACGACGTGGAAGTGGCGGCGACCGGTGAGGAAGGATTGCAGCGGCTGCTGGCGCATCCCCCGGACGTGGCCATCATCGATATCGGTTTGCCGGGTCTTGACGGTTTCGAGGTGGCCAGACGCACCCGCGCAGCCCTTGGCGTCGGCGGGCTGAAGCTCGTCGCCTTGAGCGGATACAGTGGACCGGACACCGAGAAAAAAGCAAAGAATGCCGGCTTTGACCTGCATCTCGTCAAGCCGGTACAGCCGGCCGAACTTCCGAAGATCCTGTCGATAGATCGACTGGGGGGATGATTAATTTTTTTCTGCCTGCCCGTAATGCACCTACTCTGCCTGAATAGGCGATTGAACAGCCATTGATCTACTAGGCATGACTTCGTCTTTTTGACAGGCGCGTCAGGCGGTTCAGGCAATTGCGGGGAGGCTACCCGTCCGCTTTCCTGTTACCGAGCTGCTTCTCGAAGGCGACATCCAGCTTGCTGACCCGGGCCGGTTTCTGCGGACCGGTTTGATTTGCGAACTGGACGAACTCATCCAGCGTCAGTTCGCCGCTGACTTTCTCCGGGGAACCACCCGGTACGGCGCGCAACATATAGAAGAAGCCGCTGGCGGTAATGCCGAGCGAGTAACGGTTATGCGGATCGCGTGCGTTCAAACGGGCGACAGCGGCGCTGGCTTTGGTCGATCTCATCGTATTCTTTGACGTCAACGTGACGGTAAACGGGCTCTGTAGGAAGGTACAACAAGATTCATCATAGTGCAGCCGCTTGCGTTTCGCGAGCGGCCGGCGCGGTGGCTTTACCTGCGGAAATCCCGTAGTCCTGTTGCCGTCTGATTTTTGCCTTGGCTTGCGTCCGATCAGTGCCCGCACTGAATCTCTTTTCCATGCCCGGGTCGAACTTCACATCATCCGTAACGAGGAGGAGATATGGTCCAGCCGAGTGTGTCCCCGACATGCATTGCATCTCTCCTCCCGCCGGGTTGGAAAGCACGTTGCGCCCTGTTGATTCTCGCGGCTGTTCCCGCCCTCTGCGCGGCACGCGAGCCGAGCGTGACGGAGTGCGTCGAAGGCAGCGATTTCATCAAGAACGCGGCGCTGGCACGCGATAGCGGCGTGACCGAAGACAGTTTCCTTGCCAGGATTCATGAAGACATCGCGGTCATCCAGGCCCTGCCGCCGAAACTGCGCTGGTTCGTCCAGGATGAAGAAGACGCCGCACTGCTGATTTCCGCGGCGACCGATGTTTTCCGCAACCCGAAGGATGCAAACGCGCACCAGCGGGATTTCCTCAGCGCCTGCCTGCCGAAGGCAAGCTCGAAACCCCATTACCTGTTATAGGGTGTATCTGCATCGTCCCGTCTGCGCAATTGCCGCCTCCCCGGCCGCGCCTTTACCGTATACTCGCGTGCTCGTCCGACGCCGCCGATAAACGGAGAATCTGCCATGCCCACCGAAGACCGCATCATCGACATCGAAATCAAGGTCGCACGCCAGGAAGATATGGTCGATGCCCTGAACCAGATGGTCTATCAGCAGCAAAAGAAAATCGACGAACTCGAAGCGCTGTGCAGTGCATTGGCGAGGCATATCAAGGATATGCGGCAGGAGGATGCCGAGCGCAATCCGGCCAGCGAGAGGCCGCCGCATTACTGAAACGGTCGCGGGCACCTTCCCGGATTGTTCCACCGGTGATGCGATCGGACGCGCCTGCGGAACCAATTATGGACAGAACATGAATCAGCCAGACAAGCAAACCGACCTCCTGCGCGCCAAACTCAACCAGGAAACGTCGCAGATCGCATGGAAGGAGCTGCAGCGCTATTACGCGGCCGGCATGGTGATTGCCGTCAGCGACGATCTCGATCTCGTGGATGTGGCCGCCTCCGTCGCCAATGACGACACGGCTGCCGTATCGAAATGGATGTCGGAAGCCCGCGTTTCCAAAGTATCGGATGTGCAGGCCGAGGCATGGCTGGATGCCGACGCAGCCTTGTGGGCGGTGGTGGTCAAGCCCTGGATACTGGTGCAGATGCGCGCGTCCTGACTTTTACGCCAGCCTGTCAGGCTCTCAGCCGGTTATGAATCGCCGTTGCGGCGATCGCCGCATGACCCATCGCAACCGTGATCTGGTTCAATCCCTTGACGATGTCACCCGCGGCATACAGGTTTTCCACCGTGGTCTGCTGATGATTGTTGACGACCAGTTCGCCGTTCGGCGTGCATTCCGCGCCGAGGTCCCGGACGATGGCGGAGTTCACCCGGGTACCGAGCGCCGCATACACCACATCGAATTCCTGCGGCGCAGCGCCTTGCAGCGACACCGTCATTTTCCCGTTAGCGAACGACAGGCCGGTGACCGGATTGCTCACCGCGCGGACCCGGCCCGCATCGAGCTGAGCGTGCTCGTCCGCCGACAGCGCAATCGGATCGGTGATCGAGAACAGGGTGACATCGGTGGCGTAGTGCCGCACGAACAGCGCCTCGCCCAAGCCGCCATTCCCCTTGCCGATCACGGCTACTTTCTTTGCTATCGATTCGAAACCATCGCAAATCGGGCAATAGCGTAAGGCTCCCTCGGCAACCGCTTCGCCGATATCCGGAAAGTCCGGCGCCACGTCGACCACGCCGGTAGCGACGAGCACGGTGCGGGAACGGAATTCCTGGTTGCCGGTCGACGTGATGAAGAGGTCGTCGCCGCTCTTCGAGATGCGCTCCACCTTGCCCGTCACCGACGTCGCGCCATAGTGTTCGGCCTGTTCACGCAATCGTTGCAGGATATCGCCGCCGTGTATGCCGTGAATGAAGCCCGGATAGTTGTGCGATGTGGGAATCCATAACAGGCGGCTGGAACCGGCATCGATCAGTTTGAATTGCCGGCGGAAACGTGCGAGATAGGTAGCCGCGGTGAGTCCTGCGGCGCCACCGCCAACGATCACGCAATCCAGCAATTGTTCGTCATTGTGTGACACAGCTTTTCCTTCCGCGTCTACCGCATTTATCGCCTGTACCGCTCATTCGACAAGGTCGGCGCCTTGTCGTCGTCGCCGGATTCATTGTCGATTTCCCCGACGATTTCCACATAGTCGGGATCGGCGGCGGTGTTGATGTCGAGGCTGGGGTCGGCGCGTTCGTCCAGGCCTGGTCCCTTCACCACATCCTCGCCGGTATCGGTGATGACACTGGGTGCGCGGTCGCGGGCACGCGGGCCGTTGCCCACATGGGACTCGCGCGGTGCTGGTGTATTCGAAGGTTCATTTGGTGTCATGTTGACTCCTTGCGTGATGGATCAACAATTGGAGCAAGCCGCCTTCGATATAGTTTCGATAAGCCGACATTATTCAAGCATATGGATGCACAGCAAGTTCTTGCTCCGCCGTAAAATGGACGTCGCGCATTTCAGCGACCGTTCCTAATGGGGCGGGATGTCATGCGTATTGAAATAACATGCTGATCAAATTCCCATGAGCGTCAAACCCCGCCGCATTGCCCACCTGGATATGGATGCTTTTTATGCATCGGTGGAATTGCTGCGCTATCCCGATTTGCGCGGGCAGCCGGTCGTGATCGGCGGGCGCTCGGAGCATCATCCGGCGACCCGGCCGGATGGCAGCCGTTCGTATTCGATACTGCGCAACTACACCGGCCGCGGCGTCATCACCACGTCGACCTACGAAGCGCGGGCGCTCGGCGTGTTTTCCGGCATGGGCATCATGAAAGCGGCGCAGCTCGCGCCGGATGCGATTCTGCTGCCGACCGACTTCGACAGCTATCGCCGCTATTCGCGCTTGTTCAAAAGCGCGGTCGCCACCATCGCACCGCGCATCGAAGACCGCGGCATCGATGAAATCTATATCGACCTCAGCGATCATGATGGCGATACGCGTGCGCTGGTGCTGCAGATCAAGGAGGCGGTGCGCGACGCCACCGGCCTGCGCTGCTCGGTCGGCGTGGCGCCGAACAAGCTGCTTGCAAAAATCTGTTCCGACCTGGAAAAGCCGGACGGCCTGACCATGCTCGAACATGCGGACATACCGCGCCTGATCTGGCCGCTGCCGGTTCGAAAAATCAATGGCATCGGTCCGAAAGCGGCAGAGAAGCTCGCCACCCTCGGCATCCATGCCATCAAGGATCTGGCCGAGGCGGAACCGGCGCTCTTGCAGGCCAATTTCGGTCGCAGCTATGCGGAGTGGCTGCATAACGCGTCGCATGGCATCGACCATCGCCAGGTGGTCACCAACCCGGAGCCGAAATCGATCAGCCGCGAAACCACCTTCGAGCGCGACCTCCATGCTCGCCGCGATCGCGATACGTTGTCCGCCATCTTCACCGACTTGTGCACCCGTGTCGCAGGCGATCTGCAGCGCAAGGGCTATCTGTGCCAGACGATCGGCATCAAGCTGCGCTATGACGATTTCCGCACCGTGACGCGCGACCTTACGGTTCCCCATGCGACCGCCGATGCGAAGCTGATCCGCAAGGCTGCCGGCGAATGCCTGCGGCGTGTGCCGCTGGACCGCAGGCTGCGCCTGCTCGGCGTGCGCGCGAGTGCCTTGTCCAAGCCGGGCGACGCGACGAGCGAATCGCATTTATCGCAAGGTGAACTCATATTCACCGTGTAAAAAATTCCTGCCGGTGGTGTCTCAATCCGCAGGCATTGTCAATCGGCGTCGATGCGACATGATGCGTAATCGCGACTGACGCTGCGTCGGCCCGCGTGTAGAATGGCCCCTCTCTTCAGCTTGCCATCTCATCCTGCCATGTGGTTCAAGAATCTCCAGATCTACCGCCTCACCGCTCCATGGACCATGACGTCCGAACAACTCGAAGCCAGCCTCGCGGCACAAACGTTTTCCGCAGGCACGAGCGTCGAGATGCAAACACAGGGTTGGGCCTCGCCGCGTGAGAACGGCATGCTCGTGCATACGGTTAACCGTCAGCTGCTGCTCGAGCTGGCCACGGAAAAGAAGCTGTTGCCGGCGACGGTCGTCAACCAGGTGAGCAAGGCGCGGGCTGCCGAACTGGAAGAGCAGCAGGGCTTCAAGCCGGGCAAAAAGCAGATGAAGGAAATCAAGGAGCAGGTGACCGATGAACTGCTGCCACGCGCATTCAGCATCCGGCGCAGCACCCGCGTCTGGATCGACCCGGTCAACGGCTGGCTGGTGGTCGATGCCGCCAGCCCGGCAAAGGCCGACGAGGTATTCAAACTGCTGCTGAAGTCGCTGGAGCAATTGCCGTTCGCATCGCTGCGCACCGAGCGCTCGCCGCTGTCGGCGATGACCGACTGGCTGGCCGCCGACGAAGCGCCCGGTGGCTTCACCGTCGACCAGGACACCGAACTGCGCGCCACCGGCGAAGGCAAGGCAACCGTGCGCTATGTGCGCCATACGCTGGAGCCGGAAGATGTCCGTCGCCATATCGCCGGCGGCAAGCAATGCACGCGGCTGGCGATGACCTGGAGCGATCGGGTTTCTTTCGTACTCACCGAATCGCTGGCGATCAAGCGCGTGGCGCCGCTCGACGTACTGAAGGAAAACACCGATTCCATGGCGCGCGATGACAACGAGCGCTTCGATAACGACTTCATGCTGATGACCGGCGAGCTGGCGAAGATGATCGCCGATCTCGTGCAGGCGTTGGGCGGCGAGGAACAGCAGAAGAAAGCCGCCTGACGGACGAAGCGGTAAAGCGGGCACAAACGAAAAGACGAACCCTGCGGTTCGTCTCAGACTGCTGACAAACCCTCGCCTCGTGCGGGGGTTTTTGTTTTAATAACGCA
>NZ_DAIUCO010000076.1:0-19691 GCF_036846085.1 Noviherbaspirillum sp.
CACTCATACCGTCCTTTCTTTCCGAGCACCGGGACGTCAGCGTCACATTGAACCTCAATGACCGCGTGGTCGATCTGATCGGCGAAGGCGTCGACGTCGCGATCCGCATTGCCGCACTCTCGGACTCCAACCTGATCGGCGTAAAGCTGGCAGACAACAAGCGCGTCGTCGTCGCGTCTCCCGCATACCTGAAACGCCACGGAACACCGGCATCGCTCGATGATCTCGCACGCCATAACTGCCTTGCCATCAGCAGCGAAGGCAGTCAACGAGGTTGGACCTTCCGCCAAAACGGCAAGAACGTCACCTTGAAGGTGGGAGGCAATATGGTATGCAATGACGGTGCCGTGCTGCACGACTGGGCGCTGTCCGGCAAAGGGCTTGCCTGGCGCTCCATGTGGGAGGTCAGTACCGATATTCAATCCGGACGTCTGACCACGGTGCTGGATGAGTTCGCTGCACCGGGAAACGATATCTATGCAGTATTCGCGCAGCGGCGACATTTACCGCTTCGCATCCGGGCATTCGTCGATTTTCTGCGTCACGCGTACGCACATCCGGATTACTGGAAATAACGCGGAAGACGCCGTGAAGAATCTGTCCAGCCGCTGTAAAGCGGCGCTCAAACCGCGCCTCTCGCTTCAATCAAACAAGGCGTAAAAAAAGCCCCGGGGGGAACCGGAGCTTTTCTTTGCATCGTTAGCAGCTACAACGATAAGCACTTGCGCTTATCTGTCCAGGCAAATGCGCCTGGATGACTTAGTTGATTGGCTGGATGTTCGATGCCTGCTTGCCCTTCGGGCCGGTTGTCACTTCGAAAGAAACGCGCTGATTTTCTTTCAGAGACTTGAAACCATTGGATTGAATCGCGGAGAAGTGTGCGAAGAGATCCTCGCCGCCTTCGTCCGGAGTGATGAAGCCGAAACCTTTGGAGTCATTGAACCATTTAACAGTACCTGTTGCCATTACATTTCCTATTTCAGTTGAATTGGGCTGATGCCCGGGTAGAGCCTTTGAAGCAAGAGAGGAATGACAGACGAATACTGCACCACTAGCTAACACTTCAACGGTGCGAAATTATACCTCAGCTCCCGTCGAAAAGTGAAAGTTAATACAATTCGCCACCCGGCGATTTCATCTGGTTCCGGATGTCAATAGGCTTCCTGCATGGCTTGATATGGCATGGATACTGCATTCCTTATTGCACCCGCATCCATCAAAACATTTCATGCCTACGAGAATCACAACGACACCAGGACGCAATATCCGCGCATCATTTCCGGCGCCGGCAACCGGCGCAAGCATGTTCAATCGCATACCCGAAGCAGACGCAAGGCTTCTTGAAGAAACACTGGAGGATACATTCGGCATAACGCATTTACGCCCAGGCCAGCAGGAAGTCATTGAAAGCATTCTCCAGGGCAAGGATACCTTGGCCATCATGCCCACCGGCGCGGGGAAATCACTTTGCTACCAATTGCCAGCACTCAAGATGCCGGGTACAACCGTCGTCGTGTCGCCATTGATCTCACTAATGAAAGACCAGATCAGCAAGCTGGAAGAAGCCGGCGTGGCTGCGTCGGAAGTAAACAGCACATTGACCGCACGGGAGGAAAGCGCCACTCTGGAGGATATCGAGCAGGCGAACAGCGAGTTCATTTTTACCACCCCGGAACGTCTTTGCGATCCCGAGTTTCTCGAGTCGGTCAAGCAGGCCAAGGTCGACCTGTTCGTCATCGATGAGGCCCACTGCATTTCCCAATGGGGACATGATTTCCGCCCCGCGTTTCTGCAACTCGATGCGGCTATTGCTGCACTTGGCAGCCCTACCGTTCTTGCCCTGACAGCAACCGCCACGGACGAGGTCATCGCCGACATCATGGCCCAATTGAAGAGGCCAAAAATGCATGTCATCAATACCGGCATCTATCGGAAAAATTTACGCTATCGGGTGATTGCCGCGACCGATGAACTACAGAAACAGCATGAAACCCTTCGAATCGTCAGAGAGACGGAGGGGTCGGGCATCATTTATGCCGCGACTGTAAAGATGGTGGAGGAACTGCACTCGGCATTGCTGGCCGCAGGGCAAGACGTCACGAAGTACCACGGACAGATGCCGCCGAAGGAAAGAACACACAACCAGGAATTATTCATGCGTGGGGAATGCCGCGTGATGGTTGCCACCAACGCGTTTGGCATGGGCATAGACAAAGCGGATATCCGCTTTGTCATACATCATCAGATTCCTGCGAATCTCGAAGCTTATTACCAGGAATCCGGTCGGGCAGGACGTGACGGCGAGCCCGCGGATTGCATCCTTCTCCATTACCTGAAGGACAAACGGGTGCAGCAGTTTTTTCTGGCACGACGATATCCCACGGCTGGCGATGTCGACTCTGTCTATTCGACGCTCGCCGCATTGGACAAAGAAGAGCCTGGCGTCTCCTTTGCACGGCTCGAAGCAGAAATGGAACAGCTGTCGGCAAGCAGATTGCATGTGGCGTTGAAACTACTGCGGGATGGCGGCTTTATTTCCCAGGATGCGACGCTTTCCTATCGTCTCACCGGTAAAAAAGTTGCCGGCAAATCATTGGATGTGCTGGTTGCGACCTATGAAAAGAAAAGCGAACGGGACCACGAAGCACTCGATCGAATGGTCTTCTATGCCCAAACAGGATTCTGCCGATGGAAGGTGCTGCTTGAGTACTTCAGCGAACAGGCTGAATGGGAGCATTGCGGCAACTGTGACAATTGCCTGAAGCCTCCGGAGGAAGAACTGAGCCCGGTACCTGCCCGCTATCAGCAACACATTCCGGCCGCACGCCACGAAGCATCACCCTTCCACGCGGGATGCGCAGTCAGGGTCAGCAAGTTCGGTGAAGGCCGGGTAGTTGAAATCCAAGGCGACAAGGTCACGATCGTCTTTCCGGATACAACCCAAAAAACTTTTCTCGAAGGGTACGTAGAAATCGTTCAGTAAGTTCAGTACACCTGGATGGCCTGACCAACATGCACCGCGATATCGCAGCACTTATTCAATCGAGCCAACGCGCTGGAGGAACAAGCATCGTTGCCGCATCCGAACGCGCACTTTTTCAATCAAAACGACGAAAGGAAGGAAATGAAGCACTCCATCATCGCCGCTGCCATGCTTGCAGCATTTTCTCTTGCCGCATGCAACAAGCAGGAAGCGAATTCGAATACAGGCTCGACTAGCGCGGGCAGCACCGGGGCGCCCACCGCAGGCGGATCCGGGGCATCGACACCAGGCGGCAGCGGAACGGTAAATGGCGGAGCCAGCAGCGATCCGGGCGCGGCCAGCACCGGAAACACCGGTTCGGCGGGTTCACCGACACCTCCGGCAGCGGCGACCGGCACCGCAGAGTCACCCGCCAATTCAGGTGGAGGTGCGGGTGCAGCGGGTTCGGCAGGTGCCGCCGACGCGACCACGGGAGGGACTACAGGCGGCGCAGGCGGGAGCAGCACATCGACTGGCACACCCAGCGGCCTGAGCGATACGACAGGCGGCAAAGCGCCCGGAACGTCCGCCTCAGGCGAAAAGAAGGAGTAAGAGAGACGGCACGCATTGATTCGGCAATGCGTGCCTCTGTCCTTGACCTTGTCAGTTCAACGCACCGTAGACAAGGTTGCGGAAAAGCTGCCGATAGTGATTGCGTTGCTCCGGCGCCTGCATCAGGAATATTGCCAGCATCTTCTCGACCGGATCGATCCAGAAGTAAGTCCCGGCCAGACCACTCCACGTGTAATCGCCGACCGAACCAGGTATAAATGCACCGCCGGGAGTGATGCGCACGCCGAACCCCAAGCCAAAGCCGTATCCCGGTCCGGGAAGGAAACTTGCGCCTGCGCGCGCCTCGGGCAATTGGGCAAGATGATCGCTGGCCATATACCGCAATGTGGCCCGCGACAGGACTCTCTTGCCGTCCAGCTCCCCTTCATTCAAAAGCAAGCGGGCAAACCGCAAATAATCATGTACGGTGGACATCATGCCGCCGCCGCCGGACAGGAAACTCGGCCGTCGCAGCGGATCGAGTAATTTGACGGCATTGCCCGTGACGGGATCGACGGCAAATGGTTCAGCGATGCGCTGCGCGTGTTCGGGTCGCACCTGAAAACCCGTTTCATGCATTGCGAGCGGTTCGAGAATACGCTCGGCAAGCACGGCATCCAGCGGTGCACCGCAGACGCGTTCCAGAAGTACGCCAAGCACATCGGTCGAATGGCTGTATTCCCACGTGGTGCCAGGCTGATAGGCAAGCGGCAGACGGGCGATACGTTCGATGAATTCGGCACTGCTTGCCTTGACTGTGCCGACCCCTGCCTTCAGGTATTCGCTTTTTACGAGTGACTCGCCGAAGATGCCATAAGTAAGGCCCGATGTATGACGGAGCAGATCCTGCACGGAAATCGGCTGGCGCGCATCCGTCATCTGTAGCGAACGACCGCCATTTGCCTCTGCGACTTCAACACCGACCTTCATGCGGCGGAATTCAGGCAAGTACTTGTCGATGGGGTCCGTGAGCAGGATATGGCCCTGCTCGACCAGCGTCATGATTGCGACCGACACCAGCGGCTTGGTCATCGAATAAATGCGGAAAATGCTATCAAGCGCCATCGGCCTGCCTGATTGAGGCACCTGCATGCCGAGTGCCTTTTCGTACACAACGGCATCGGATGTCGCGATCAGCATCACTGCGCCGGGAATCCGGCCGGCATCGATGTCAGAGCGAATCTTCTCGGTGATTACATCAAGGCGGGCGGCGGAAAATCCGAGGTGTTCGTTCGGAGTAGAGTTCATACAGGACACTCGGCGGTAGGAGAAATGGAGACATTATGATGGCATGCTGAAAAACATTCATGACGCACGGCAATGCCGATGGTTGCAAATTGTTACTCAATACTACGGCTGGTACCGTGATGGCTGTCAACCGTCACACATTGCACCCGTTCTAGACTCGTGCTAGTCACAAATGTTTGTCAACCTCAACTTGAAAGGTTCCATCATGAATAAATTAGTTGCCGCACTGATTGCCAGCGTTTTTGCCGCTTCTGCTTTCGCCGCCGGACACAGCGCGTCGCCAGCAACCGGTACCCATAAGGGCGACAGCAAGATGCACGAATCGGACACGAAGGCTAGCAAGGACGCTGCGAAGGCAGATGAAAAAGCGGCCAAGGCCGATGCGAAGGCAGATAAGCAGAAAGCGAAAGCGGATGCCAAGGCGAGCAAGCAGAAAGCCGAAGCCAAGGCTGACAAGGCAGAAGCAAAAGCCGATGCCAAAGCGGATAAGGCCGAAGCAAAAACCGAGAAGGCAATGTCGACCACAAAGTAAGCATGCATCTGTAAGTGCGAACCGAATAGCGAAAGAGGCAGGATACCTGCCTCTTTCTCGTTGGTTCCGATCATCCCCGCTGGGAACCTTGATCGCTCTTCATTCAGCGAACTTCAATGCAATTTCACCGGCGGCGCCAGTCGGCCGCGCAGCCAATGCGACAGAGTTTGCGCCACCATGCTCACGAATCCATGCAACACAAGCACATGCTTCCTGTACATCAGCCGGTACAGCACCCGGGCGAGCATGCCATCGACGACCACTCCCCTGCTGCCGAACTTCCCCAGTCTCCCGATTAATACACCGACCGCCACGAAGGGTCCGAGAGACACCAGCGAACCGTAGTCCCGGTATTGAAAATGCGGGAGACACTTTTCGTCCGACTCCCCCAGCACCGTCGCGAGAAACACGGCCTGTTGATGTGCGGCCTGCGCCCGTGGCGGAATGACGGTTCCGTTCACGGAACAAACATGGCTGGAACAATCCCCGATGGCGAATACCTTTGGATCGTCGACGGTTTGAAGGCTTGGCCCGACCAGGACCTGCCTGAGCCGGTTGAGGCGAAGTCCAAGGGTAGCGCAGACCTGCGGCCCTTCGACACCTGCCGCCCATAGCGTGATATCCGACGCATGAACGTTGCCCGCTTCGTCATGCACCGCATCTGAAGTAACCTTTGCCACACCGCTTGCGGTACAGACTTCAATACCGAGCGACCGCAGGTATTGCTCTGCGTTTCGCGCGAGTTTCGCATCCAGCTGCGGAAGGATGCGATCGCCGCGTTCAACGATACGAATCCGTACGTCTCGCGCAGGGTCGAGCGCATGGATGTTGTATTTCGCGAGTGCATGGGCTGTGTGATGAAGCTCGGCGGCAAGCTCCACGCCGGTCGCCCCGGCGCCGACGATGACGACGTTGACCTTGGCATCGGGCTCGATGCCGGTCTCGCGCCGTATGCCCTTCTGGACACAGAGCGCAACGAGTCGCTGGCGAAATTGCTCCGCCTGATCAACCGAATCGAGCGTCATCGAATGCTCGGCCGCCCCCGCGATGCCGAAGAAATTGGTTACCGCACCGAAGGCCAACACCAGCTTGTCGTAGTGCAGCTTGCGGCCCGGTTGGTGTTCCGATCCGTCGCCGCCATGACAGGCGCCGATATCGATGGCCTGTGCCGTACGGTCGACCGACATCACCTCTCCATGCACGAACTCGAAATGGTGATGCGCCGCCTGGGCCGAGTACTCCACTTGATGCACTTGCGGATCGAGCTTGCCCGAGGCCACCTCATGCAGCAGCGGCTTCCAGACATGCGTCGGCGATCGATCGATCAACACGATGCGAGCACGACGCCGACGGCCGAGCCGGTCGCCAAGGCGTGTCGCCAGTTCCAGGCCACCTGCTCCGCCGCCTGCGATAACTATGGTTTGCATAGAAAACCTCCGAATGACATAAAGCTGGTGCGCCGGCAAATGTACTGCTGTTCCGGCATGTTCGCTGTTAATATAAGCGCAACAAACACAAAAGAAAAATTAATTTTTCTGCCATATCGATAAGGTTTTACTTATGTATCACGCGAGCTTCAAGCAATTGCAGGCGCTGTTACTGGTCGCGCGGCATGAAAGCGTTTCAAGGGCCGCGGATGCCTTGCATGTGACCCAGCCGGCGGTGTCGCTGCAACTTCGAATGCTGGAGGAAGCGGCGGGAACACCGTTGACAAGGCGTGTCGGGCGCGGCATTCAACTAACAGCCGCCGGCGAGGTCATGGTCAGTTTTGCAGAACGGATACTCGGCCTCTGGGAGGAAGCCGCCGACGAGGTCGCCGCATTGAAGGGCGTGATCAGCGGCACGCTGCGCATCGGCGCCATTACCACGGCTGAATACATCCTGCCGCCGATGCTGGTCAAGTTCACGACCGAGCGTCCGGATGTGCGGATCAAGCTGAAGGTCGGCAACCGAAACGAGATCGTCAACATGCTGGCCAAGCATGAAGTGGACCTCGCCATCATGGGAACGCCCCCGCATGAACTGCGCACGAACGCGTCGCGTTTTGCGCGGCATCCGATGGCGTTCGTGGCAAGTCCGGATCATCCTTTGATGAATCGCAAGCGAATTACGCTGGCCGACATCATGGAAACCAATCTTCTGGTGCGTGAGCGCGGCTCAGGAACACGGACGGCCGTCGAGCGCCTGTTCAAGGAAGCCGGTTACCCGCTTCGCATCGGATCGGAGTTATCGAGCAACGAGGCAATCAAACGCATGGTGGTAGCCGGCCTGGGCGTAGCTTTCCTTTCCATGCATGCCTGCATGCTGGAAGTCGAAGCCGGGCTGGTCCGCATGTTGCCGATGCAAGGCAACCCGATCGAAGCGGATTGGTACGTGATGCACCTTATCGACAAGCCGGTGCCGATTGTTGCGGCGGCGTTTCAGGACTTCGTCATCGAAAGCGGACAGGCTGAAGTGCGCGCCCAGCTTCGCGCGTTTCATAAGGAAGCGGTGAAAAGCCGGCCCAAGTCTGACAAAGCGACAGCGGCTGTCCGCCGCTGATCGGTCGCTTCCTAGCCCAGCAGTTCGTATTCGCCTCCGCGCTCGAGTGCGCGCTTGTAGGCGGGACGATCGTGGATACGCTTCAGGAATTCCATCAGTCGGGGGCGGCTTTTGCCCAGCCCGGCCCGTGCCGCGGCGGCCTCGAGCGGAAAGCTCATCTGGATATCCGCGGCCGAGAACCGGTTTCCGGCAAACCAGTCCGAATGGGCCAATTCCTGTTCCAGGTAGTCCAGGTGCCGTTCGATCTGGGGCTGGATAAACGAGGATTTCGCACGACGCGCGATCGCCGCTGCCACAGGCCGGACGAGAAACGGCATCGGTCCCTTCTCGATACGATCGAAAACCAGTTTCAACAGCAAGGGAGGCATTGCGGACCCCTCCGCATAGTGCAGCCAGTAGGTGTATCGCATCCGCTCGGGTGTGCCGGCAGGCGGCGCCATCGTTTCCTGTCCATATTGTTGAACCAGGTATTCGATAATCGCACCCGACTCGGCAAGAGTAAGGCCACCATCGACGATGACCGGAGATTTACCCAATGGATGAATCTCCCGCAGCGACGCTGGCGCCAGCATGGTCGTACGGTCTCGTTCATAACGCCGGATTTCGTACGGGATGTCGAGCTCTTCAAGCAACCAGAGAATGCGCTGCGATCGGGAGTGATTCAGGTGATGGACGGTGATCATGGATATTTTTTATTGGTATTGATGCAATCAATCAAAAGCCTGTGGAAACAGACGCAAATGCAGGTCGAGTGTAACAACATTCCATGGACGGTTTACGCCCCTGCTTCGATGACCTATACGCAAGGCCGAACCGCTCGAGCAAATTTAGGTTAACGCATTGCAACAGAGCTGCCATTTCGATATTTCCATATGGTAATCTTTTGTAAGCTCGTAGTCGCCCGCCGGCGCGTCGAGCCAGGATGATTTGCCCCTGCTAACCAAAGCCGGACAACCGGAACATGCACGATGGCGAACATACCCCCCGTCAAACCCCATGAACGGGAATTCCGGAAACTTGCTTTCCTTCGCGAACAGACTCGCGCAATCCTCATATGGGTGTCGTTGGGCATATTGCTCTGCGGTCTGCTATGGGGCATTACGCTATCCAAGATCGACAGCGACCGGCTGGCCATCAGGGAACGCGCACTGCACCATGCCACGTCCCTTTCACACGCCTACACCGATGAATTGGCTCGCACCATCGCGCAGATCGATCAGATCACGCTGAATCTGAAGTACTACTGGCAAAAAACTGGCGGCAATCTGGAATTGGAGGATCAGCGCCGGTTCGGTCTCTATCCGGCTTCTTCGATGCTGCAGGTAGCGATCGTCGACCGTAGCGGCGCAACGCTGACGAGCACCCAAACCATGGTGAAGGACGACCCGGCGTTGACGGGAAAGGATTTTTTCCGGCGCCACAGGAACGACCCATCGCCACAATTGCTGATCAATCCGCCGTCTCCAGGACTGGACCCTGACAAGATGCGCGTACGCTTTTCCCGTCGGCTGGATACGGCTGACGGAGAATTTGACGGCATCGTGGTGGTATCGGCGGATCCCGAGTATCTCGCCTCTTTTCACAACGAGTCGCTGCTAAGCAGAGGCGATTTCCATGGCGTTACGGACGCCAACGGCGCCCTCCTCGCTTTCAAGGGTGGCGTGGCGATCATGTCGAGGGACAAAGGCCTGAATAACGTCCTGCCTCCGGTGGCAAGCAGTGCCCGGATAATGCCTTTGCCGGGCGCGCATTTCGACGACAGGCTTCCCAGAATGGTCGTCCGGCAGACGGTCGCGCAGTATCCCGTAACGGCCTTTATCGGGCTATCCGAAGAGGCCATGTTCCAGTCCTATCGTCAAACCCAGGGCAACTATCGCAATATCGCAGTTCTCGGCACCATCTGTCTCGTCGCTTTTGCGCTGACCGGAATGTATTTTTCCTTGCGGCTTGCATGGCGAAAGCAACAGGCCGATGAGGTGAGGAAAGCGTACCGCATGGCGACCGATGAAGCGCGTGAAGGTTTTTACATGGTGCGCGCAATCCATGATCGTGATGGAAAGATCGTCGATTTTTTGCTTGAGGATTGCAACGAACGTGGCGCCAGCATTGCCGGCCTCACGCGCGCCGACATGATCGGGTTGCGGTTCTGGAAGCTGTTCAATGGTGAGCAAGCGCAGGAGACGTTTGAATTTTTTACGGAAGTGATGCGGACCGGATTCTACGAAGGCGAATATCGGATATCGCCCGGCAGTCCTTTGCAGGGCACGTGGATGCACAGAAAGCTGGTGCGAGCCGGCGATACGCTTGCAATAACGCTCCGCGACGTGTCCGACACCAAGGCACATGAACAGGCCCTGGCAAAACTCGCGAATACCGATGTGTTGACGGACCTTCCCAATCGCCATTGGCTGACCGAATTCTTGCCCGGTGCGCTCGAACGCGCGAAACACAATCGCAAGAAGGTGGCGTTGCTGTTCGTCGATCTCGATGACTTCAAGAATATCAACGATACGCTGGGCCATGCCTCCGGCGATGAACTGCTGCAAGCCGCGGCGCTGCGACTGCGGTCGGTCATTCGTCCGGGCGACAGTGTCGCACGCCTGGGAGGTGACGAATTCACCGTGATCATTGAGCAGGTCGAGGGCAGTGACGATGTCTGCCGCGTAGCCGAACGAATTGTAAAGACATTGAGCGAGCCGTTTCCGCTCGCCGATGGCAATAGCCACACCGTTCACGGATCGATCGGGATCAGCCTCTATCCGGAGGACGGCGATGATGCGAAAACCTTGCTTAAACACGCCGACATAGCGATGTACGCTGCAAAGGCCAACGGCAAAGCCCACTATCAATTCTTCCAGCCGCAATTATCCGAAACCCTCGTGGTCCGGCTCAACCGCGAACATGCATTGCGCGGCGCCATCGAACGGGATGAATTCATCCTGTTTTACCAGCCGCGCGTCGATACCTTCAGCGGCGAATTGCGCAGCATGGAGGCGCTGGTGCGGTGGATGCATCCCGAAAGAGGCATGGTCCCGCCGCTGGAATTCATCCCGGTGGCGGAAGATACTGGAATGATCGTGAAACTGGGAGAACTGGTGATCAGGAAGGCTTGCGCGCAGCTGGCGCAATGGAAGGCAAGCGGCCTGCCACTGGTACCGGTGTCGATCAATGTATCTCCGCGTCAGTTCAACCAGGGGAACGTCAGCGCCCTCTTCGCCTCAAGCATGGCCGAGCACGGCATCGATGCTTCCCTGATCGAAATCGAAATCACCGAGTCATGCATGATGGGCGATGGCCATGTGGTCAATGAGCAGTTGGCCGCGATCGACCGGCTTGGCATCAAGCTGCTGGTGGATGATTTCGGGACCGGCTATTCGTCACTATCGCAACTTCAGAAACTGGATCTCGATATACTCAAGATCGATAAGGCGTTCACTGCCCAGGTGTGCAACGGGAAGGAAGGCGAAGCCTTTTTCATGGCCATCCTGTCCATGGCCCACGTGCTTGGCATGAGCGTCGTGGCGGAAGGTGTGGAGACCGAGGAGCAATTGCGGGTGCTTCAGGCGCTGTCATGCAACGAGGTACAGGGATACTATGTGTCGAAGCCGGTACCGGCCGCCGACATGCCGGCGCTGATGGAAAAGCGTTTCCTGTTTCCCGCTTCGAGGTCCTTGCTGAAGGCAGTGTGAGGTAGGAAGCGATCGCAGGTTAACTCTCTGCCGCAGCAAAGCCGTACGGGAAAAAGCGAAGATGAAGGTGTGTGAAGAGATTTGCCCCGCTCCAGGCAAGCCCGGGTGTGCTGCCGACAATTGCAGGCGGCGCGCGGGATTGCGGCTGTGAGCAGGGAAAAGGGACAGCTACTGTCGTCCCTGGAATGTCGGGTACAGCTTCTTATTTATTGACCGCATCCTTGAAGGCTTTACCTGCCGCGAACTTCACTGTGTTCGCCGCAGCGATTTTGATCTCTTCGCCGGTACGTGGATTACGGCCGGTACGCTCTGCACGCTTGCCGGCGGCGAAAGTACCAAAACCAACCAGTTGTACCGTGTCGCCATTGGCTACCGCCTTGACAACGTTGTTAACAATCGATTCGAGCGCGCGTTGTGCAACTGCCTTTGACAGGTCGCAATCGGCTGCGATGGCGTCGATGAGTTCCGTCTTGTTCATGCAATCTCCTTGGTTGAAAGAGAGTGGATTCTAGCATCAGAGCCACGTTGCATTTCACTGAATTGCTTTTCCGCATCACGCATACGCTTCTTTACAACGCTATTGCCTATCCGAATGGCATGAAATCCGGCTTCCGGTTTCCGTATGGCGATAGCGGAATGTCATGCCGTAGTAACAGCGATTCCAGTTCCCATCACTACGCGATTGCGGCCGGCTTGCTTTGCCTGATAAAGGGCTGCATCTGCGGCGGCGAGGAATTGATGCGGGTACTGGGTAATATCCGGGTCGAGGCCTGCCACGCCGATGCTGATCGTGACCACATCGGCAGTGCTGGACTGGGCATGCGGTATGCCGAGGTCGTAGATGGCCATCCGGACCTTCTCCGCTGTTTCGATAGCCTGCTCCTGCGATAGGCCGGGCAGCAGCCCGATGAACTCTTCGCCACCGGTGCGCGCAATGATTTCGTCGCGGCGCCGGAAATTTGCATTGAGTACTGCGGCGACGCGGACCAATGCGCGGTCGCCGGCGATATGGCCATAGCTATCGTTAAACGCCTTGAAGTGGTCGACATCAATGAAGAGCACCCATAAGGGCGTACGGTTGACCTGCGCATATGCCAGCAGTTGGGGAAACCGCAGATCGAAATAGCGCTTGTTATACGACGAGGTCAGGCCATCGCGGTAGGAGAGATTCTCGAGCGTATCGTTTGCCTGCTGCAGTTCCTGCTTTCGTGCCGCATCCCGTTCGGCAAGAAGGAAGCTTCGTCGCTCTTCCATCTCATGCCAGTAGTTTCCAAGCAGGGAGACGGATGCCGCTGAAAACAGCAGCACAATATTGTTGATATGCGATGCAATGGGTATGTGGGTCGCTGCAAGAGAAACGATCACGAAGTAAACAAAGAAAGCCATTGAGACGACAGACGCCAGGACGAACCGGAATCGGACGACGACATTGCTGAAGACGATAAACAGGCAAAATCCCGCCAACTCCTGCACGGCCAGGGGGGCGTTGCTTTGCAATACCAGCCACACGGTCGTCGCACCGATCAGGAATGCGACTACGGCAACCAGGCCTTCGCGAACATGATAATTGGCGATATAGCCGAAGAGGAAACTGGTGGCGGCAAATACGGGAAAGGCGACCAGAAACCGGAATTGCCACAGGTGCAGGTAGATGTCCGGCAGTAGCGCATAGTCGCACAGGGCGAAGAGAAGATAGACGAAGGAACCGGCCCATGAAGTATTCCAGATGTGTCGCGTGCGCTGCCCCCTGATCCTTTCCTGGAAGTAGCTTTCGACGTCTTTTGGAAAAGCCAGCAATGGCGATTGCCTGGCAAGCAGCGCGTCGATGGTTTCCTGCGAAGGACTTTTCATAAATCCCGTTTCTACTGCAACGAAGACTACGGCAATGGCGTGACAACCCGATGATTGCTGAAGGGTATGGGAAACGATATATAGCTGGTCAGGCGTCGTAGCGACACCGCAAGACTGGTGCCTGACATCATCGCCAATCTCACAATCGTTTTACCTGAACGCCCTAACTTCCTGTGAAAACCCGCGTTTGGACTAGACTGATCTAACCAGAACTCTCGGCGCTCGATTATTGCATGAAGGCAATAATTAATCATATCTTTCCTTGAGCTCGAGCAATCTAATACCCAACAAGTTTTGCATAGCAGAACTTGGTTCCAATATTTGTTGACACTGAATCGGGGTATACGTTAACTTCGCACCCACATTGCGTGGTTGGCATGAAGACATCTTCGGCTGCCACTAATAATAAAGACCGGACCGTCAGGGACCGGACAAATCACAGGAGACGACAACTTGGAACTTGTACTTCAACAGGTCCTGAACGGACTTACATTGGGAGGGGTGTATAGCCTGGTTGCACTGGGCCTTACATTGGTCTACGGCATCCTCCACGTACCCAATTTCGCCCACGGCGCGTTTTACATGGCCGGGGCCTATGCGTCCTTCTTCTTGATGACTTCGCTGGGCATGAATTACTGGCTGGCAATGATCGGCTCCGCCGCGGTCGTCGCCATCATTGCGGTCATCGCCGAGCGCCTGGTCTTCCATCCCTTGCGGAACTCGCCCGGCTTGCACCACATGATTGCGGCGATTGGCCTCCTGCTCTTCATCGAGTCGGGCGCACAGGCAATCTGGGGCGCCGAATTCCATCGGCTGCAGACCCCTTACAACGGCATCCTGAATTTCTCCGGGCTGATCCTTCCTGTACAGCGCCTGCTGATCATCATCGCCGCCTTCGGCCTGATGGTTGCACTCCACCTCTTTCTCAAGAAGACCGTGATGGGTTCGACCATCATCGCGATGGCGCAGAACCGTGACGGCGCCGCGCTCGTCGGCATCGATCCCAACCGCGTCGCCATGCTGACCTTCGCCATCTCCGGCGTGCTGGCCGCCGTGGCCGCCACCCTGTACGCGCCGATCAATCTCGTCTACCCGGCCATGGGCAACCTCGTCATCACCAAGGCGTTCGTCATCATCGTGCTGGGCGGCATGGGCAGTGTGCCGGGTGCGATCGTAGGCGGCTTGATCATCGGCTTCGCCGAAGCATTCGGTGCGTTCTACATCTCGACCGATTACAAGGACATCATCGCCTTTGTGCTGCTCGTCGTGATTCTTTCGGTCCGTCCGGAAGGCTTGTTCACCAAGGGAGTTCGCTAAGCATGAAATATCTCGACAGTAAAATCGGCTGGCTTCTTCTGATTGCGCTCGGCCTGGCATTTCCCTTCCTCGTCGGCAACGACTACCACCTGACCGTCATGTCGATGGCGTATATCTTTGCCATCGGAACCATCGGCCTGAACCTGATTACCGGCTACACCGGTCAGTTCAATCTTGCGCACGCCGGCTTCATGGCGGTCGGCGCCTACACCGTCGGCATCCTGACGGTCGATTACCAGGTGCCGTTCTGGATCGCCTTTGCGCTTTCCGGCGTGGTCGCCGCGGTAATCGGCTTCTTCGTCGGCATCGTGTCGCTGCGCCTGAAGGGACACTTCTTCTCCATTTTTACGCTTTGCATCGGCTACATCATGTTCCTGCTGATCGAGAAATGGGAAAGCCTGACGCATGGCACAGTCGGCATCATCGGCATTCCGGCGCCGCCGCCCATTGGCGGCATTGATTTCGAGACGCCTCGTGCGCAGTACTACATGGTGCTGTTCTTCCTGGTCATCAGCGTGTGGGTGATGCATCGCATCGTCAATTCGCTCCTCGGCCGCACATTCGTCGCGATCCGAAACAGCGATGACCTGGCGGAAGCGCTGGGCATCAACCTGATGCGCAACAAGGTGCTGTCGTTCATGCTGTCGGTGTTCTATGCCGGCATGGCAGGCGGCTTGTATGCAGGCACCGTCCGCTTCATCGGGCCCGGCATTGCCGGCGTCGAGCATGCGTTCGACATGACGATGTTCATGCTCGTTGGTGGCATCGGCACCCTCTTTGGCCCGCTGCTCGGTGCGCTCTCCATGCCGTGGATTACCCAGTATCTGCAGTTCCTGCAGGATTACCGCTTCCTGGTGTTTGGTCCCCTGCTCATCCTGCTCATCATCTTCCTGCCCAACGGCATCGTCGGCACCTATCTCGGCTGGAAGGCACGCAGCGCATCGCGTTCCGCCGCTGCCATGCCGACACCGGTCAAGGCAAGCCGTGTGACCGGCGCCGTGAAACAGGAAGGAGGCTCCCATGCTTAAGATTGAATCCCTGACCAAGAAATTCGGCGGCCTCACCGCGGTCAACGATGTATCGACCACGATTGAAAAAGGCAAGATCAATGCGATCATCGGCCCCAACGGCGCCGGCAAGACAACTTTCTTCAACCTGATCAGCGGTGCACACAAGCCGACGTCCGGACGTATCATTTTCAATGATCACGATGTCACCAACCTGCGTGCGGACCAGGTCGCCAAGCTGGGCATCTCGCGCACCTTCCAGACCACCAATCTGTTTGACCGCGCGACTGTTCTCGACAACCTGATCGTCGGCCACCGGTTGCGCACCCAGTCCGGGTTGATGGATGTGCTGTTCGGAACCAAGCGCCTGAAGGACGAAGAAAAAATCTGCCGCGAGAAGGCACGCGACGCGCTCGACTTCGTGGGCCTGTCGCACATCTCCCACCGGATCGCGGCCGATATCTCGCAGGAAGAACGCAAGCGTGTCGCCTTTGCGCTCGCGCTGTCCACCGATCCGACGCTCGTCCTGCTGGATGAACCGGCCGGCGGCGTGAATCCGGAAGAAACCATCGGCCTGGCGGAACTGATCCGCAAGATGGTGAAAACCGGCCTCACCGTCTGCCTGATCGAACACAAGATGAACATGATCATGAACCTGGCCGACAAGATCATGGTCCTGAACTATGGCGAGAAGATCGCCGAAGGTACGCCTGCCGAAATCCGCGCGAACCCCTTCGTGATCGAAGCCTATCTGGGGAGTGAACATGCTGCAGCTTGACAAGGTTACGGTGAACTATGGCAGTTTCCGCGCGCTCGACAACGTCAGTATCCATGCCAAGGAAGGCGAACTGGTCGTGCTGCTCGGTGCCAACGGCGCCGGCAAGAGCTCGATTTTCCTCACCGTCAGCGGACTGAACAAAACCGGCAACGGCAGCATCCGCTTCCGCAACAAGGAACTGGTCGGCATGAAGCCGTCGCAGATCGTGCATGACGGCGTGGTGCATTGCCCGGAAGGCCGCAAGCTGTTTCCCGGCATGTCGGTGCTGAAGAACCTGACACTCGGCGCCTATGTGCATCGTGCCGACAAAAAAGGCATCAGCCGGTCGCTTGAAGAGGTGTTCGCCCTCTTCCCGATCCTGCACGAGAAAAAAGATTTGCCTGCCGGTTCGCTGAGCGGCGGTCAGCAGCAGATGGTGGCGATCGGACGCGCGCTGATGGGTCGCCCGAAGGCATTGCTGCTCGACGAGCCATCCCTCGGACTGGCGCCGCTGGTCGTCAAGCAGGTATTCGATGTGATCGAACGCATCAACAAGGCCGGTACCACCGTTCTGTTGGCCGAACAAAACGCTTACGCGGCGTTGAAGATTGCGAACCGCGCTTATGTCATCGAGAGCGGACGCATCGTCATGGAAGGCAACCGGGATGAATTGCTGAATAACGAGGAAGTGAGAAAAGCCTATATCGGTGCCTGAACCGCGGTTCAGGATGCGCACCATGTGAACTTTGTTTTACATATACCTACAGGAGACTGGAATGCAAATGAAAACCAAACTGAAGTACCTCGTCGCATCAATCGCCGTTGGAATGGTCGCTTCGGGCGCAGCATTCGCGCAGGAAGTGGTCAAGATCGGTTACTCCGGTCCGCTGAGCGGCGGCGCCGCGCTGTACGGCAAGAACGTGCTGACCGGCATGGAAATGGCCGCGAAGGAGATCAATGAACGCGGTTTCGAGGTCGGCGGCAAGAAGTACAAGCTTGAAATCGTCGCACTGGACGACCAGTACAATCCGGCGCAGACAGGCGTGAACGTGCAGCGTCTGATCCAGCAGCACAAGACCCCTGCCGTCCTGGTGCCGCACTCCGGCGGCATTTTCGCCGTGCAGGCGTTTAATGAAAAGTCGAAGGTTCTGCTGCTGGCCTACACCAGCCTGCCGCAGGTCACTGCCCGCGGTAACCAGTTGTCGATCCGCATTCCGCCTGAGTTCACCGGCTACATCAATCCGTTCATCAAGCATGCGATGACCAAGTACGGAAAGAACGTGGCGATCGCCAACGCCGACCACGATTACGCCAAGGCATGGACCGCTGCGTTCAAGCCGGCATGGGAACAGGCTGGCGGCAAGGTCGTTGCGGAAAATCCAATGTCCTACAACAAGGCGACAGACTTTTACAGCGGTGTCAGCCGTGTGATGCAGAACAATCCTGACGTCATGTTCATCGGCGGCGCGTCCGAGCCGACCGCGCTGGTGGTCAAGCAGGCACGTGAACTCGGGTTCAAGGGCGGCTTCATCATCATCGACCAGGCGAAGATGGACGAGATGGCAAAGGTGATTGGCGGCTACGCGCCGATCGAGGGTGCGATCGGCGTGCTGCCGCTGGTGGAAGACAATCGTCCAAGCTCGCGCCTGTTCGTGCACAAGTTCCAGAAAGCGTATCAGAAGGATCCAAGCTCGGAGGTATCGCTCAACTACACTGCGGTCCATGCAACTGCGATGGCAATGAAGCTGGCGAAAACCGTTTCCGATCCGGCTGCGATCCGTGCCCAGATGGACAAGGCATTCAAGAGCCTGCCGTCCGAGCATAATCCGAACGAGATCAACGGCGTCACCGAGAACGGCGGATCGACAGCGAATACCTACGTCGCTACCGTCGAAGGTGGCAAGGTGAAGGCGGTGAATCTGCAGAACCTGGCAGCCGCGAAGTAATCGGGCGCTTTTCCCGTACATCAAGCCGGCTCGCGAGCCGGCTTTTTTTTGGAATGATTCAATGGACACGAATGACAAACCAACCCTGGTGGTCGACGGACTCGCCTTCGCCGAAGGGCCTCGCTGGCATGAGGGAAAGCTCTGGTTCTCGGACTTTTACACGCATGAGGTGAAATGCATCGATGCCGACGGTAAGGTGGGCACCGTCGCCACGGTGCCGGGCCAGCCGTCAGGACTCGGCTGGCTCCCCGATGGCCGCTTGCTGGTCGTATCGATGACCGACCGACGCTTGCTGCGGCAGGACGGCGACAAGCTCACCCTTGTTGCCGATCTTGCCGGGCTCGCGCCCTTCCACTGCAACGACATGGTGGTGGACCGGCATGGACGCGCGTATATCGGCAATTTCGGCTTTGACCTGGTCGCGAAGGAAACACCGAGGCCGACCGTGCTGATCATGGTGACGCCTGATGGAAAAGCGCAGGTTGCAGCGGAAAATCTTCTGTTTCCCAATGGCTGCGTGATCACGCCGGACGAGCGCACCCTGGTGGTGGCCGAAACCTTCGGCAAGCGGCTGACCGCGTTCGATATTGCGGACGACGGCTTCCTATCAAACCGACGCGTCTGGGCAGAGTTGGGCGACGCATTCCCGGACGGCATCTGCCTCGATGCGGAAGGAGCGATCTGGGTTGCCTCTCCGACGACATCGGAATTTCTGCGGGTGCATGAAGGCGGAAAGATTTCGTCACGCATCCCGTCGGAGCAACAGGCCATCGCCTGCGCGCTCGGCGGCAGTGACGGAAAGACGCTCTACATGGTGACCGGGCGGGTCGGACGCGCTGATAAGTCCCTGGCCGAGCGCACAGGCAAGATCCTGTCCCTGCGGGTGGATGTGGCAGGGGCCGCCTGGTAAGCAGCCCCTTTCGCCGGATTTATGCTATCGGCGTCTTCGGCTTGAAGGAATCGCGTAGCTCCCGCTTCAGCACCTTGCCGATGGCGCTGCGCGGCAAGCTGTCGACCATCTGTACCGCGGCCAGCCGCTGCGTCTTGCCGAGACGTGCATTCGCCCACTCCATCAGGGATTCCGGCGCGAGGCCCGATCCGGCGCGGGCAACCGCGAATGCCACCGGCGTCTCGCCCCATTTATCCGACGGCATGCCGACCACCGAGACGTCGTCCAGGTCCGGGTGCTGGCGCAGTACCGCTTCGATGTCGCTCGGATAGATATTGAA
>NZ_DAIUCO010000077.1:0-19576 GCF_036846085.1 Noviherbaspirillum sp.
CCTGAATACTGGCAAACGCGATCCCCTCGACTTTGTGCTGTGGAAGGCTGCGAAGGAATCCGAGCCCGAGGAAGTGAAATGGGCGTCGCAATGGGGCAGCGGCAGACCGGGATGGCATATCGAATGTTCTGCGATGGGATGCGAGTTGCTGGGCGAGCATTTCGATATCCACGGCGGCGGCCAGGATCTGCAATTTCCTCATCATGAAAATGAAATTGCCCAATCCGAAGGCGCGCACGGCGGCACATTCGTCAATTATTGGATGCACAATGGTTTCGTGCGGGTCGACAATGAAAAAATGTCGAAGTCGCTCGGCAATTTCTTCACCATCCGGGATGTTCTGAAAAAGTATGACGCGGAAGTAGTGCGGTTCTTCATATTGCGCGCGCATTATCGCAGCCCGCTCAATTATTCGGACGCTCATCTCGATGATGCGCGCCAGGCCCTGACCCGGCTCTATACCGCACTCAAGGATTCGCCGCCGGACAATCTGCCGCTTGATGAAAACGAGGCCCATGCAATCCGCTTCGCCGATGCAATGAACGATGATTTCAATAGCCCGATCGGGATGGCTGTCCTGTTCGACTTGGCGAATGAAATCAATCGGACGAAATCCCCCGCACTTGCCCGGCAGCTCAAACAACTTGGCGCGACGATTGGACTGCTTCAACGCGATCCGCAGGAATTCCTGCATGCGACTCCCGGTAGCGATGTTGGCGGTGGATTGGCGGAAGCGGACATCGTGAGCCGGATCGAAGCCAGGGCCGCGGCGAAAAAGGCAAAAAACTTTGCCGAGGCTGACAGCATCCGGGCAAGCCTGCTTGCAGCCGGCATCGTGCTGGAAGACAAGCCCGGCGGCTTGACCGAATGGCGAAGGGCTTGATTCCATGGCGAAGCTTAAATCGGCTGAGCCGGCATCTTGCGTCCCTGCCTATTGGCAGGATGCCAAGGAAGAACTGATGAAGCGCGACCGCATCATGCGGCGCCTGATTCCTCAATTCGGCGACTTGCACCTCGTTGGCCGAAGCGAGCCTTTTACCACCCTGGTGCGTTCGATACTTTCACAACAGATTTCCGTCAAGGCGGCCGAGACCATCTGGTTGCGTCTCCTTGAAGTGTGCCCGACATGTACGCCTGCCCAGATTCTAAAAGCAGGCAATGAAAAGCTGGCTGCATGCGGGTTGTCGAAGCGAAAGGCGGAGTACATCACCGATCTCGCCGAGCACTTCAAGGCCAGGCGCGTTCATGTTGACCAATGGGCAGACATGGACGATGAAAATGTCATTACTGACCTGACCCAAATCCGTGGCATCGGACGCTGGACAGCGGAGATGTTTTTGATATTTAATTTGCTTCGCCCCAATATCCTGCCGCTGGACGATGTGGGTTTGCTAAGAGGCATCAGTGTCAATTATTTCTCTGGCGAGCCGGTATCCCGAAGCGATGCGCGCGAAGTCGCGGCGAACTGGGAGCCTTGGCGGACGGTCGCGACGTGGTATCTGTGGCGCAGCCTCGATACGACTCCCGTCCCTGTAAAATAAACAACTGATTTTTATCCTTATCCGGGATATGCGGAGGCACGATGAGTAAAACGAGTTTTCTTGCTTTTGAGCAGCCAATTGCAGAACTTGAAAGCAAGATCGACGAGTTGCGGTTCGTGCAGGATGATTCTGCCGTCGACATTTCCGAAGAGATCGACCGTCTTTCCAAAAAAAGCCAGCAGCTGACCAAAGACATTTATGCAAAGCTGACGCCTTGGCAGGTTTCCCAGATCGCGCGGCATCCGCAGCGCCCGTACACGATGGATTATGTGAATGAAATATTCACCGATTTCCATGAATTGCACGGTGATCGCACTTATGCTGACGACCTGTCGATTGTCGGCGGTCTGGCTCGCTTCAATGGCCAGGCATGCATGGTGATCGGCCACCAGAAGGGGAGAGATACCAAGGAGCGCGCGATGCGTAATTTCGGCATGCCGAAGCCGGAAGGGTATCGCAAGGCAATGCGCCTCATGAAGCTGGCGGAAAAATTCGGCCTGCCGGTCTTTACCTTCGTCGACACGCCCGGCGCTTTTCCCGGCATCGATGCCGAGGAACGCGGACAGTCTGAAGCGATCGGTCACAACCTGTACGTCATGGCCGAACTGAAGGTTCCGCTCATCGCCACCATCATCGGTGAAGGTGGTTCGGGCGGCGCTCTGGCGATCGCCGTCGGCGATGCGGTTCTGATGCTGCAGTACGCGACCTATTCCGTTATTTCTCCCGAAGGCTGTGCATCGATTCTCTGGAAAACATCGGAGAGGGCCGCCGACGCCGCGGAAGCCCTTGGGTTGACCGCGCATCGACTCAAGGCGTTGAACCTTATCGACAAGATCGTCAATGAACCGCTCGGCGGCGCCCATCGCGACCCGAAGCAGATGGCTGCGCTGCTCAAGCGCGCATTGGCGGACACCATGCGCCAGTTCCAGGGAGTGAAAACCAAGGATCTGCTCGCTGCACGCCATGAAAAACTGATGAGCTACGGGCGCTTCAAGGAAATTTCGTCACCGGAATAAGATGTGGCGATTCATTCGATAGTACAAATTACCGCTGCATTCGAACGCGCGCTGGGAGACATCCTGGCGCGCGTTTGCGTTTCAGGCACGGATGCGAAGATGGCCGTCGCCTATAGTGGCGGGCTTGATTCATCGGTTCTGTTGAGCCTTGCGCGCGATTATGCGGCTGCGCATCGCATCAGCTTGTTCGCATTTCATATCAATCATGGGATCAGCATGAACGCATCCCGGTGGCTTGAACACTGCGCGGGAAAATGCGTGGCACAAGACATCGTGTTTGATGCGCGTGAAGTGCAATTGGCCGGGAGCGACAAGACTGGCATCGAAGAGGCCGCACGCAACAGCCGCTATGCTGCGCTGGGCGAGCTGTGTCGTAAGCATAACGTTCCCTTGCTGCTGACCGCGCATCACCAGGACGACCAGGCGGAAACGGTTCTGCTGCAATTGCTGCGGGGCTCGGGCATCGCCGGGTTGTCTGCCATGGAAGCATTGAATACGGCGCCGGCATTGCTGGGCGACCCGCATCTTTTGATCGCTCGTCCTCTCCTGGCGTTTTCCCGGTCTCAGCTCGAATTCATTGCCAGCACACGTGGTATCGAATTCATCGAAGACGAATCAAACGCCGATCCGAGTTTTGCCCGCAATGCACTTCGTCATCACGTCATGCCTGCGCTGGCAACTTGCTTCCCGGGATTCGAGAAGCGGCTCGCGCGGACGGCTGGGCATGCGCAATCCGCGCAGCGTCTTCTCGATGAGTTCGCCGCCCTGGATCTGGCCCACTGTCTCAACGAAGAGCGGATCGATTTGCGCCGGCTCCGCCTGCTCAGTGATGACCGAATCGACAATATGCTGCGCCACTGGATCTCGTCACGCGGCGTGCGGATGCCCAGCACTGCATGGCTGCGCGAGATGCGCATGCAGCTATTCAAGGCAAAGGAAGACGCGCAGGTCTGCATCAAGCATCCCGACTGTGAAATTCGACGGCATCGCGGCCATGCGTTTCTGATCGATCGAAGGATTGAGGCGGCCGAAGAAATGCTGCCGATCGGTTTCCGCTGGAATGGACAATCGAAGATGGCGTTCCCGCAGTTTCAGGGCACGCTGTATTTCGATGAGGCGGAAGAGGGCATCGATGCACTTTGGCTCGCTGAACAAACCTTGCGAATACGATATCGATCGGGCGGGGAGAGGCTGAAGCCGGCGTCAAACCGGCCGACACGCAGCTTGAAACAACATTATCAGGCGCTCGATATTCCCGCGTGGGAAAGAGAACGCCTGCCGGTGGTCGACATTGGCGACCGGCTTGTATTTGCCGCAGGCATCGGTATGGATTGCCATTTGTTCGGTGATTCGGACGTTCGGCGTATCCGGCTTCGCTGGCAACACATGAAAGCCTGACCACAGGACACTTCTCATCGCGGCGCAACGCGTGGGCCTATAAATTGCTGCTTGTCATATCCGATGGCAGCAGGTAGACTAAAAGGTTGTTTTTCTCGCTTTGCGTAATTCGTTTTACGTCATTTTTCAGGCCTTCCCCCTTTCACACTCTATGGCTTTAATCGTCCACAAGTATGGCGGCACATCGATGGGTTCGACCGAACGCATCAAGAATGTCGCAAAACGCGTTGCAAAATGGCATGACGCCGGTCATCAGATCGTGGTTGTGCCATCGGCAATGTCCGGTGAAACCAACCGCTTGATTGCGCTTGCCAAGGAAATCATGCCGCAGCCGGATCCGAGGGAGCTCGATATGCTTGCCTCCACGGGCGAGCAGGTATCCGTAGCGCTGCTGTCGATGGCGCTACAGTCCATCGGCAAGCAGGCGGTCTCCTATGCCGGCTGGCAGGTGCCCATCAAGACCGATTCCGCCTATACCAAGGCACGCATTCAATCGATCGACGACGCGAAGGTCCGTCGCGATCTCGACGCTGGCCGTATTGTCATCATTACCGGCTTCCAGGGCGTGGACGACAAGGGCAACATTTCGACATTGGGGCGCGGTGGCTCGGATACTTCCGCTGTCGCGGTGGCTGCGGCGCTGAAGGCTGCGGAATGCCTCATCTACACCGACGTCGATGGCGTCTACACCACCGATCCGCGCGTGGTCACCGAGGCTCGTCGACTGAAAACGGTCACATTCGAAGAGATGCTCGAGCTGGCGTCGCTCGGATCAAAGGTGCTGCAGATCCGGTCCGTCGAATTTGCCGGCAACTACAAGGTGCCGACGCGCGTACTGTCGTCGCTCACCGACCCGCTGATGTCGCTGGAAGAAGAAGCGAATTCCGGCACCCTGATTTCGTTTGAGGAAGATACACACATGGAACAAGCAGTCATTTCCGGTATTGCGTTCAATCGCGATGAAGCCAAAGTCACCGTGCTTGGCGTGCCGGACCGGCCGGGTATCGCTTACCAGATTCTTGGACCGATCGCGGATGCCAACGTCGAAGTCGACATGATCATTCAGAACCAGTCGGTCGACGGCAAGACCGATTTCACCTTCACCGTGCCACGCGGCGAATATGCGAAGGCGATGGATGTCCTGAACAAGAGCGTGAAAGAGCATATCGGCGCGGCAAACATCAATGGCGACACGAAAGTGTCGAAAGTGTCAGTGGTCGGCGTCGGCATGCGCAGCCACGTGGGCATCGCTTCCCAGATGTTCCGTACGTTGTCGGAAGAGGGGATCAACATTCAAATGATCTCCACCTCCGAAATCAAGATCTCAGTTTTGATCGACGAAAAATACATGGAGCTGGCGGTACGTGCATTGCACAAGGCATTCGACCTCGAAAAAGGTTGATAAATCTTAACTGAACGCATAGTTTCATTGACCTGACGCGCATGAAAAGCTATCATGCGTGGCTCCGACAGGTTGGACTTGCAGCCTGACGTGTGGAGACGTGGCCGAGTGGTCGAAGGCACTTCCCTGCTAAGGAAGCATATGGGCTTAAACCTGTATCGAGGGTTCGAATCCCTCCGTCTCCGCCAGAAAACAAAAGCCCCGCATGGGGCTTTTTTTTTGCGGTGACGGGAGCATGCACAGCATGCGATCGGGATTTGAAGCGCACCATCCTCACCGTCGATGCACCTGCGGGCAATTGCCGACCTCCACTAATCGATCGTTACGTTGGCTTCCTTAACCAGCTTTGCAAAACGCTCGGTGTCGTTCTTGATCTGGGCGGCCATTTCAGCTTGGGTGTTTCCGATTGGCTCCGCGCCCATGTCCTCCATCTTCTTCCTGAAATCCGGCGATTTGACGATCTTCACGATCTCGGTGTTCAGGCGCGCGACAATGTCCTTCGGCGTGGCTGCCGGCGCAAGTATGCCAAACCATGTCCCCTGATCGAAGCCCTTCAGACCCGCTTCGTTCAGTGTCGGCACATCCGGCAGTGATGGCGAGCGTTTCGCCGTGGTGACTGCCAGCGGGCGCAGCTTGCCGGCCTTGATGTGAGACAGTACCGGCGTGATGGTGTCAAAGGACATGTCGACCTGGCCACCCAGGAGATCAATGGTCAACGGACCGCTCCCCTTGTACGGCACATGCAGCAGCTGCACGCCGGCCATCCCTTCAAATTGCGCGCCGATCAGGTGCTGGCCGGTGCCGGTACCATTCGAGCCATAGGTGTACTTGCCAGGGGACGCCTTGGCCAGCGCCACTAGTTCCGCGACGGTTTTTGCCGGCATGCCCGGGCCGACCACCAGTACGTTTGGTACCAGGGCCAGCGTGGTGACCGGCGCGAAGTCTTTCTGGAAATCGTATCCCAGCTTCTTGTACACACTGCTGGCAATGGTGTGATGTACCGCGCCGACGAGCAAGGTGTGACCGTCGGGTTTTGCCTTGGCGACCTGGTCCGCCCCGAGGGTCGCTCCGGCGCCGCCTTTGTTCTCCACAATTACGGATTGTCCGAGGCTCTTGGACAATTCCTGTCCGACGGCGCGGGCAAGGGCGTCCGTCGTGCCGCCGGTGGCGAACGGCACGACCAGGGTGACCGGTTTGGTCGGCCAGGATTGTGCGAACGCGGCGCCGGAAATCATTCCGGCAGTGAGGATGCCGGCCTGAAGTAGGGGAGTGATCTGATGAATCATAGTACGCATGCTTGTCTCCTGATGGGGCATGAGGCTTTTCAGCCATCGGTTTTCTTATGCGGCCTTGGCGCCGGCAGCACCGGCGCGAATGCGACTGCATACAGCGTCGGTCACCTGGGCGGTGGTGGCCTTGCCGCCGAGGTCGCCGGTATGAAGAGCGGGGTTGGCGGTAACCTGCTCGACGGCGTCCATCAATGTCTTCGCCGCCTGATTTTCGCCGAGATGCTCCAGCAGCATCACGCAGCTCCAGAATGTGCCGACCGGATTGGCGAGGCCCTTGCCCATGATGTCGAAGGCGGAGCCGTGAATCGGCTCGAACATGCTGGGATAGCGACGCTCCGGGTCGATGTTGCCGGTCGGGGCGATACCGAGGCTGCCGGCCAGCGCGGCTGCCAGATCACTCAGGATGTCGGCATGAAGATTGGTCGCGACCAGGGTGTCGAGTGACGCGGGACGGTTCACCATGCGCGCAGTGGCCGCGTCCACCAGTTCCTTGTCCCACTTCACATCCGGGAATTCCCTGGAAACCTGCAGCGCGATCTCGTCCCACATCACCATTGCATGGCGCTGTGCATTCGACTTGGTCACGACGGTCAGCAGTTTGCGCGGACGCGACTGTGCCAGCGTGAACGCGTAGCGCATGATGCGTTCCACTCCTGCGCGCGTCATGACGGAAAGATCGGTGGCGACTTCAATCGGGTGGCCCTGATGAGCCCTGCCGCCGACACCGGCATACTCACCCTCGGAGTTCTCGCGCACGATCACCCAGTTGAGGTCTTCGGGCCTGCAGCGCTTCAATGGCGCGTCGATTCCGGGAAGGATGCGCGTCGGCCGTACGTTGGCATACTGATCAAATCCCTGGCAAATCTTGAGGCGCAAACCCCATAACGTGACATGGTCCGGGATGTCGGGATCGCCGGCGGAACCGAAAAGGATGGCATCCTTATCGCGTAGTGCATCGAGCCCGTCTGCGGGCATCATTTCCCCGTGCTGGCGAAACCAGTCGCCGCCCCATCCATAGGAAGTAAAGTCAAAGCGGAAAGCGTTTTGGGTGGCTGCCAGCGTTTCCAGCACGGTTTGGCCGGCGGGGATGACTTCCTTGCCAATGCCGTCGCCGGGGATGCACGCTACCTTGTAGGTTTTCATGGGTCGTCTCATGTAAGAGTTGCAATGGACGCCCACTATACGGATTGCACGGATCAAAACAGCGAGCTAAAGTTGAACCATTATCAACTTTGAGTTAACAATGTCGACCCCAACCACTGCGCCGTCGGAGATGGCGTTTTTCAGCATGCTGGTGCGTGCGGGAAGCTTTTCCGCGGCTGCTCGCGAACTCGATGTGACCACGGCGGCGGTCAGCAAACGCATGAGCCAGCTCGAAGCGCGGCTCGGTGCCCGCCTGCTGCACAGGACGACCCGGCGCATCGGCCTCACGCCGGAAGGCGAAATGTATCTGGCCAACGCCCGCCGCATCCTTGCCGAAATTGACGACATGGAGCGCATGATTACAAATGCGGTCTCCGCGCCGAAAGGATTGCTGCGGGTCAACGCGACGCTCGGTTTTGGGCGGAGCCATATCGCGCCTCTCGTGTCCGGTTTCGTCAGGCGCTATCCGGAAGTCGAGGTCCAGTTGCAGCTGACCGTCAACCCGCCGATGCTGGTCGATGATGCCTACGATGTCTGCATCCGCTTTGGCGAGCCACCCGACGCGCGGGTCATCGCCCGGCACATTGCGTCGAACCGCCGGCTCATCTGCGGTGCGCCGGCTTACCTTGAGCAGCGTGGGACACCCCGCGTTCCCAGTGACCTTGAGCAGCACAATTGCATCGGCATCAGGCAAGGCGAGGAGGGGTATGGCATCTGGCATCTGAAGTCCGGGCAACGCACGCAGACGGTCAAGGTCCGCGGGACGCTGAGCACCAACGACGGAGAGATTGCAGTGAACTGGGCGCTGGAAGGTCACGGACTCCTGATGCGGGCGGAATGGGACATTGCCAAGTATCTTCAGAGTGGCCGGCTGCGGCAGGTGCTGCCAAACTGGCTGACGCCGGCGGCCGACATCTATGCCGTATTTCCGTATGAGGTGCAGACGGCCGCGCGGGTGCGTGCATTCGTCGACTTCGTCGCCGAGGCGTTTTCTGCGTCAACACCGGAAGGACAGGCCGTGGCGCCATGGTCCTGGAACAGGTGAGAGGCTGAGCAGCCAGCGCGGCCGGCACGGTGGCGTTCTTCGGCTGACGGCGGTGGGTCGACTCCACGCAGGAGCCGACCGGGTTGACCTCCTTAAGTCCCCAGGGATCCCCGGGTCATTCGTGAACGTCATCATGACTCACCATTGCATCTCGCCTTTATTCACTTTGGCGCCGATATCAAGCGCCATCCCAAGGCCTGCCTGCGGATAACTCCGTTTCATCGCTTCGATGAGTTCGGCAGCGTTCCCGGCCTTCGCCGATTCGGTATCGAAGCGCCGCAGGTAGTCGCGGGTATAGGCGATATTGGAGACATCGAGCAGGGTGCCTGACGCCATGTGCCCCGGTACGACGACCAGTGGCTTGAGCGCTTCCATTTCGTCGAGCTGGGAAAGCCACGCCTGGCGTTCTTCGGCTTTCTGCGTATCGGCTGTCCACACATGCAGGTTGCCGAATACCGCGATGTTTCCGACGATGGCTTTGATCGATGGGATCCAAAGGTAGGGGCGGTGTGCCAGTTGTCCGGTCGTGCCGCGGACTTCGATGGTCTCGCCGTCCACCATCAACGCGGTGTCCTTTGTCTCGTCAGGAAGGACCGGTTGCCGTGGTGCGTTGGCACCCATCTTCGGCCCCCAAAAGGCGAGCTTGCCGGCCATCTTGGACCGGATTTTTTCACGTACGGCCGGCGTGGTCAGCACCTGCGCCTGGGGAAACAGGGTCTTCAGCGTTTCGGCGCCGAAGTAGTAGTCCGGGTCCGCATTGCTGATGAAGATGGTCTTGAGCGTCTTGCCGGTATCGAGCACGTTGGCGGCGATACGAAGCGCATCGGCGCGGGAAAAACCGGCATCGATCACCAGTGCCTCGGTTTTGCCGCTGACGACGACGGAATTGACATGGAAGCTGGACGCCTCGGCGTTATGCACTTTCAGGGTAAGCGGTTGCGTGCCCTGTGCGACTGCATCGCCGGCGGGAACAATACCGAAAGTCAGAACGGGAATGACGAGCCCTGCGAGCTTGATCGGCGAAAACATGGTGATCTCCAAAGTGAGGTAGTTGAAATGCAAGATCAACTTTATTCCGACCATTCGAGTAGATAAACTGTCATTTCTGCAAATGATTTTTGTATAAATCGATGATATGGAGATGTTGAATGGACCGACTCACCGCAGCCCGCGTTTTTGTCGAGGTGGCCGAGCGTGGCAGTCTCACCCGGACTGCGGAGCGGCTGGAAATGTCACCGGCGATGGTCAGCCGCTATCTGGCCGCGATGGAAGGCTGGGTGGGTGCCCGGCTGCTGCACCGGACCACCAGGCGGATCGGCCTGACCGATGCCGGGGAGGCGGTCCTGACGTCATGCCGTCATTTGCTGGAAATCGCGGAAGACGTGCAGCATCTGGCCGGCAACCGCAACCGGGAGCCCGAAGGCAAGCTGCGCATTGCCACCTCCGCTTCGTTCGCCGAAGCGCAATTGACGACGGCGATCGTGGATTTTCAGAACTTGCATCCGCGTGTGCAGGTGGAATTGCTGGCAACCGACCGAGCTGTGGATTTGGTTGAGGACAGGATCGATCTCGCGGTACGGATCACCAACTCCCTTGACCCCGCTGTCGTTGCGCGGCCGCTGGCGCAATGCCGGTCGGTGCTGTGCGCGTCTTCCAGGTACATCGAACGGTACGGCCGCCCGGACAGCCTGGAGTCGTTGAAGGCGCATCGATTCATAACCCACGCTTTCGGGGCCGGGGCGCAATACCGGTTCCGGTATCAGGGTCAATCCGTCGAATTTCCGTTGACCGGCACCCTGTTCACCAATGAAACCTCGATCCTTCGCCGTGCGGTCCTGGAGGGGGCAGGAGTGGGCATGCTGCCGACCTATTATGTCGGCAATGATCTTCGTAGTGGCGCACTGGTCCGTCTTCTGCCTGACTATGCGCCCGAGCCGCTGGGCATACATGCCGTGTATCTGTCACGGCGCCATCGGCCGCTTGCTCTGCATCACCTGCTGGAGTTCCTGGTGCAACGCTTTCGCGGCGAACTTGCGCCCTGGGACAGGGATGCGACGTGAACCGCAGGGGAGAGCAACGATTGAATACACACTAGTTCGCCTGTATCGGGTCACCGCTTGCCACGCTTTGGATGATCAAGATCCGAGCGGTATTCGCCTGGGGACCGATGGCGTGTTATTCGAGCCCGCAGAAGCGCCCGGCCGGGTCCCGATGTCGTCTGAAAAGCAAAAAGCCCCATGCGGGGCTTTTGTTCGTCATTGGCCGATGCAACTGCATCGGCCGCTACATCACTTGGCGTCCAGAAGCTTCCAGTCGCCGTTCTCCACCCGTACCAATACCCGGGAGCGGGCATCATGGCCGAAATGGTCGTTCGACGTCATGTTGAACACGCCATGCGTGCCGACGATCTCGCGCTGGGTTTCCATCCCATCACGTAACGCCTGCCTGAATTCCGGCGTGCCCGGCTTTCCTTTCTTCAGTGCTGCCGGTGCGGCGGCTGCAAAGAGAAGATAGGCATCGTACGCATGGGCGCCGAAAGACGAAAACGATCCCGGCCCGTTCTTTTCTTCGTATTTCTTGACATATTCCAGCCCGACCTTCTTCGATGGATGGCTATCGGGAAGCTGGTTGGCGACGACCACCGGTCCGACGGGCAGAATGGTGCCTTCAACAGCCTTGCCTCCGACGCGCATGAATTCCTTGGTTGCCGTCCCGTGCGTCTGATAGATCTGGCCCTTGAACCCGCGGTCGAGCACGGCAAGCTGCGGCATGGCCGATGGTGTTCCCGACGCGACGACGAGAATGGCGTCCGGCTTCGCCGAGACCAGTTTCAGCGCTTGCGCCGTCACGCTGGTATCGGTGCGGTTGAAGCGCTCGACAGCGATCAGCTTGATGCCGGCCGCTTCCGCCGCCTTGGTCATTTCACGTAGCCAGCCTTCGCCGTAGCCGTCGGTATAGCCGATGAAGCCAAGCGTTTTGACGTTGTTGGTTTTCATATGCTGCGCCAGGGACTGCGCCATCACCGCGTTATGCTGCGGGACGCGGAATACCCATGTGTTCTTCGGCCCGGTCACTTCGATCGGCGCCAATGCCACCTGCGGGGTCTGCGTTTCGTTTGCGATCTCGGCCACTGCCAGTGCCGGTGGTACGGATGACGAACCGATAATCAGGTCGACATTGTGTTCCGCGACAAATTTGCGGGCGTTCTTGCTTGCCTGCGTCGGGTCGGTTCCGTCATCGAGAACGATGAAATTGATCTTTTCGCCTTCGATGGTCGTCGGAAAAAGCGCGACGGTATTGCGCTCCGGGATGCCGAGTGCGGCCGCCGGTCCGGTGGCGCTGACGGTGATGCCGATATTGATGTCGGCGATGGCCGGTGTGCCCCACGCGGCGAGAGCACCGAGCAAAACCAGCGCGCTTCTTTTCAAGTTGTTATCCATGTTTCCTCCAACGCAATGTAATAGATATGACCGACGAATAAGGCCGGATAGGCCCGCTTGCTGCAACGACGTGGTACCGGTACTTCAACACTGCTTACAGCCTATGCTCTTCCATCAACTTCAGGATTTCATCCGCAGACGCATCGATCGACTTGCCAGTCGTTTCGACGCTCGCGGCCGCCAACGCATACAGGCTTTCCCGAGCGCTGAGCGATCGCGTGATGTTTTCCATTGCCTCCTGCTTCAGTTGCTCGTTGGCGATCCGCACGTCATGCTGCGCCATGACGCGCCGGTAATGCTCCTCGGGATCGGCCCGCAACCAGACGCAATAGAACGAATGGAGCAGGAGCTCATAGGTGGAGGGTTCGGTGACGATGCCGCCACCGGTAGCCAGTACGAATTCCGGGTAGGTGGAGATCACCCGTTCCAGGCAGCGTCGCTCCAGCCGACGGTAACCTGCCTGGCGATAGATCATAAACACCTCGTTGAGATTGATGCCGGCTTCCGCTTCGATTTCCTTGTTGAGTTCCACGAAAGGAATGGACAAGCGTTTTGCGAGGATTGGCCCAAGCGTCGATTTTCCCGCGCCGCGCAGGCCGATCAAGGCGATGCGGCGGGGGCGGGGCGCATGAGCTTCTTCCTCATCCACCACCTGATCAAGCAGCATTCGCCGGATTTCGCCCAGCTTTTCATGCGACTGGCGTTTCAGCAGTTCGACAATCAACGCATAGTCGGCGCCATAACCTTCGGTATCGGCAAGCAGGTTCTCAATGGGAAGATTGAGCGCCAAAGCCAGCCTGTGCAGCACGCCGATGGATACATTGCCGTCGCCTTTTTCCACGCGTGACAGGTACGGCAGTGAAATGCCGGACTCTACGGCAAGCTGCTTGCGAGAGAGCGCGCGTGCGGCGCGTGCAGCGCGTACCCGCTGGCCGAGGCGCGAGGTGAGGACGGTTGCTTTTTCGGACAACGGATCGGCGCGTTGTTCATCAATGTCGAGTGATCCCGTAAAGTCGTCGGCATCAGTCATGCTTTTTTCGGTTGGTCGTGTTGGCATTCGTGTGTCATTTTGGTTTGATTGCTTGCATCCTTATGGCAGTGCAATGACGCCGGCATCCGGCGTCAGGGCATGTATCCTGTCGACCAGCTCCGCGCGCCGCCGCAGCACCGCCGCCTGGTTGATATAGCCCTTGTCCGTGATTTCGTTGCCGTCCACCGATGGCGGATCGGCCATGATGATCGCGCGTTGCGGAAAATTCGATGTGCCTGCCCATTTGCGCTTCATCTCCACCATGCCTGTTTCAACATGGCGCCTTACCGCGGGGTGCGATACCACTTCGGCCACCGGCGCGTCCGGGGCAAGTCCCGCCAGCTGCCGGCAAGCAGCCGCATTGGGGAAAATCAGGAAGCCCACGAAATCCCGGTCATGCCCGGTGATGACGATGTCCTGCACGATCGGCGCCAGCGCTTCGATGCCGCCTACCCGCAACTTGCCGGTGTTGACCCAGGTGCCGCTGCTGAGCTTGAAATCCTCCGCCACGCGGCCGTCGAAAAAGAGCCCTAATTCCGGGTGTGCGCTATCCACGAAGCGCACGGCGTCGCCGATGCGATAAAACCCTTCCTCGTCGAACGCTTTTTGCGTCAATTCCGGTTGCTTGTAGTACCCCGGTGTCACGTTTGGTCCCTTCACGCGGACTTCCAGCTTCTCGCCGTTCGGCAGCAGCTTGAGCTGCACCCCGGGAATCGGCAGTCCGATGACGCCCGACCGGGCTGCCTGATAGTTGCAATGCGTCGCCAGGGGCGCGGTCTCGGTTGATCCCCAGGAAGTCACCATCGGCACGGGATGACCCAGTTCTTCGGTGGACAGTTCGATCAGGGCATCCCATAAGGTTTGCGGCAACGCGGCAGCGGCATAAAAAATGATCTGCAGCCGGGAAAAGAAATTGCGCCGCAATTCCCTGTCGGCGCGCAAGGCCGGTACCAGCATATCGAACGCACGCGGCACGTTCAGGTAAAGGGAAGGAGCGACGTCGCGCAGATTGCGAATGGTGGCGTCGAACATTCCGGGCATCGGCTTGCCGGTGTCCAGGAACAGGGTGCCGCCGTTCTTGAGAATCAGGTTGAAATTGTGATTGCCGCCGAAGGTGTGGTTCCACGGCAGCCAGTCCAGGAGGATGGGAGGCGTGTTCTTCATGAACGGCCAAATTTGCGCCAGGCTTTGCTGGGGTGCGCACAGCATGCGCTGCGTATTGATCACGCCTTTCGGATCTCCGGTGGAGCCGGAGGTGAAAAGAATTTTCGCCACCGTGTCCGGGCCGACCCGCGCAAAAGCCTCCTTGACGGCATCGTCATCGGCGTGGCTCAGTAAATCGGCGAAGGGCAGCATGGCCGGTGAAGACGGGAATGAAGGCTGCGCTGCGGACGGTATGGAATAACCGGAGATGACCAGCGGCGCGGTATGGATACCCTCAATGGATGCCAGTGCGGCTGCGTATCGGACCGGATCGGCGACGTAAATCAGGCCGGGGTCAAGCAGGGCGATCAGTGTTTTTAACTTTGCGTGATCCTGAGAAACCAAAGAGTAGGCGGGGGAGAGCGCGGAGTAAGGAATGCCGACGTGCAGGCAGGCGAGCATCAGCAGCGCATGTTCGATGCTGTTATCCGACAGTACAACCACCGGATGGTCTGGTCCCGGACGGCCATCCTTCAGCAACCAGGCGGCAATGCGATATACCTGTCCCAATGCCTGGGAATACGTCAGGCCGGCCCACTGGCCTGTCGCATCGCGCTCCTGAAGAAACAGCCTGTCAGGTGCTAGCCGCGCCCATCGCTCCAGGTCCTCGCCGATACAGCGCGGATAGTCTTCCAGGCGATGCGGCGTCTCGAGCAGCGTAGTGCCATCGGTGCGGCTCGTGACAGACATCTCCGGTTTTGCGAAGAGCAAGCCAGTATCGCGCGTGATATTTGCCATCGTCATTTGTATCTGTCTCCATCGTTCGGTTTTTATGTTTCCCGGTCGGGGACTAACTTTTGATGCACATGATGTGGAATACTATATGCAATTTTCTAAGAAAAAGAAACTATAGTTTTATATTTTGGGATTCTGGATTATTCTAGTCAGCAAACGTCTACATCGCGACGCAACCTAGATGTTGATCTTCAACTTCGCCTGAAAGGAAAGCCTGATGAATATCAATGGAAAAGCCGCTCTTGTAACAGGCGGCGCTTCGGGGCTCGGCGCCCAGACCGCGCGGGAGCTTGCCGGAGCTGGCGTCAGAGTCGCAATACTTGATGTAAATATGGAATTGGCCGAAAGTCTGGCGCATGAACTCGGATGCTTTGCAGTGCGATGTGACGTTTCCGATAGTGCCAGCGTGGCAAAGGCAATCGCCGCCGCCCGGATGGAAAACGGCTCCGCGCGCATCGTCGTAAATTGCGCAGGCATCGGCGGTGCCGGCCGCCTGGTGGGAAAGGACGGCAAACCGATGGCGCTGGACGATTTCAGCCGTGTCGTTCAGGTCAATCTGGTCGGGACATTCGATATGATCCGGCAGGCTGCGGCAGACATGCTGACGATGGAGCCCCTGACAGACGGCGAGCGTGGCGTCATCATCTCGACCGCTTCCGTTGCCGCGTATGAGGGACAGATCGGGCAAGCCGCTTATTCGGCTTCAAAAGGCGGGCTGGTGTCAATGACGCTGCCGCTGGCAAGAGATCTCGCCCAGTTCGGTGTGCGGGTCATGACGATCGCACCCGGTCTCTTCATGACCCCGCTGATGCAGTCCTTGCCGGAATCGCTCCAGCAATCGCTCGCGGCTTCAGTGCCGTTTCCGAAGCGGTTGGGCAAGCCGGATGAGTTCGCGGCCCTGGTTCTGCACGTTGCCGAGAATCTGGCGTTGAATGGCGAAGTGATCCGGCTAGACGGCGCACTGCGCCTCGCGCCCCGCTAGCGGGCTGTGGAACAGCGCCCGCCAGCGGCGTGAATCAGCAAGAGATCACGGGCGTCGTTTCAGACGCCCATCGTCAGGCCTTCGATGGTGTGTACCTGGATGATGGGTTCCGGACGATCGACGATGCGGCAGGTAAGGTGCCTGCGAACTTGCTCGGGCAAGCTGTTCCAGTATGCCTTGCTGACCTGCATATCATGATGTTCTGCATTGCGGGCATCCGGCGCGTCCACGCCGAGTACGAATACCGGGCGCGACTTGTCGGAGCGGTTTGCGGTGCCACGGTGGATGGTGAGCGCCGAGCGGGCCGAAATGTCGCCCATCCTGGGCATCTTGCGCTGCGCACGCGCCTCATAGCGATGGTAATAGGACTTCGGCGGGAACATGCCTTTTTCGCAACCGCAGTTGCTCAAGTCGTCCCACTGGGTGCCTGGCGCAATCTCGAAGGGTCCCATGTCCTCATAGACGTCCACCGTCGTCAGATTGAATGCCAGCGAATTGAGACGGCGTCCTTTGGAGGTCGCTTCAGGCATGGGAAAGTCGCGATGCCAGGGCTGATTTGCCGCGCCGGGACCGGGTACGTCAAAGCCGGCTTCAACGATACGGTAGTCCGGGCCGAGCACGGCCTCGCAGACTGCCACCACCCAGGGGTGGGTGACGAGTTCGGCAAAGCTGCGGATCCGCTCGGGATGCACTTCCACGTAAAACCGGTTCGGACCGCGATTGAGTGCGCCGCCGGGTTGCTGCAATGCTTCCTGAAACAGCACATCGATATCCTCCCGCAGTCGCTGCACCCACTGCCGGTCAAAAGCGCCTTTGCATCCGATGATGCCGTCGCCGTAAAGTCCGCCAAGGATAGTGGCGGTGTCGAAGTGGTCTGCCTGCGGTTGTAGCACTGCGCTCATCTATTCATCCTGTTTCGTTGAAAGTAGGTCAGGAGCCAGGTCGGGATATCGACCGTTGTCAGCCTACATATGGCCAATCAATCAATGCTCCGCTGGTACGTGGAGCGACGGAACACGACAGACTGGCGGGAATCCGGAAAGTGCCGTGCGGAACAAGGATTTTTTGAGGGAAAGAGCCAAAATGGTGCGAATAGTATTGGATGAGGTCGCTTCCGATGGCACATTTGCAATAAAAAGTTGCTGTATGGATACAGTTTGTTACTGATCTGCGGCAACTTTTAAAAGTTTTCTTGTTCAAACCCTCAAGTTGATGTTTCGGCCGTCGTTAAAAGACTCAGGCGGCGGCCGACACGAAAATTTTTCGGTTCCAGCCTAAAGTTTGCATACGAGCGGTCGATATTCCTGGCAGACGCAGGAAAAACGACGTGCTTACAACACTGATATGTCAGTTTGACGAGGTAAAAACACAACAGGCGGGTGAATTTATTATCAAGCTTTCCCTTCTGCCAATGGGTAAGACGGCGCGACACCAGAAAAGCATGGCTCGCTGCAAACCCATATCCCATGCGGGCCGCCGCGCTTCTAAGTAAGCGCGGGAGGCCTGCTGCCGGTCGTTTGTAGGACAAACACCGACAAGCGTCGACGATCATCGTCCGACGCAAAATACCGACACAACCCTATTTGCTCTCCTCAAGGCGGCGCGCAGAATGCATTTCATCGTCGATGCATAAATGCAAACCGGCACACAAGGGAGAGACCAAATGAACATGAATGACATGATGTCGGAAATCCGGGATGCCAACCTTAGCTACCTGATGCTCGCGCAGCAAATGATCCGCGCCGACAAGGCGACCGCAATTTTCCGTCTCGGCATCAGCAGCGAAATCGCCGACTTGCTGGAAGCACTGAATACCAGCCAGATCCTGAAGCTCGCAGGTACCAACATGATGCTGGCCCGCTTCCGCTTCGATGATGGCGCCATCCTCGGCATGCTCACCAATTACAACAAGGACCGTGAACTGGCGCATTCCCATGCCGCGATTCTGATGGCGGGCCAGCCGATCGAGGAAATTGTTTGAAGTTCGCATAAATAACAGGCATCGAACAATCAAGCGGAGAGAGACATGGCGAAGAAAAGTGTGGTGACCGAAGCGCAGGAAATCCAGTTGGCGATCGAATTGATCCGCCTCGGCGCCCGGCTCCAGTTGCTGGAATCCGAAACCACATTGTCCCGGGAGCGGCTGCTGAAGCTCTACAAGGAGCTCAAGGGCGTATCACCGCCGAAAGGCATGCTGCCTTTTTCCACGGATTGGTTCATCACCTGGCAACCAAATATTCACTCGTCATTGTTTATCAATATCCATCGGTACCTGATCGAGCACGCCCATATTTCCGGCATCGAAGCCGTCATGAAGGCCTACAAGCTTTACCTGGAGCAGGTCCAGCCCGATCCGAGCGGAGAACCGGTGCTGTCGCTAACGCGCGCCTGGACGCTCGTGCGCTTCTTCGAAAGCAAAATGCTGTCCACCGCCTGCTGCAGCAAATGCACCGGCGAATTCGTGGTCCACAATCTCGACCTGAACGATCACTATGTCTGCGGGCTGTGCCACATGCCTTCCCGTGCCGGCAAGACCAAAAAGGCCAAGGAAGACGCTGCGGCATCCGCGGAGGTGCCGGCCTGATTGACGGCGGCACGGCAGTCCGGGACCGAAGGTCAAGCATGGGCATGACACTTGCGCGACGCAGGTTGCCTGCGTTGCAGGCCCTCACGATTCAAAGCATCTCTTTCCTGATTGTGCTGGCAGCGGCCCATCTCCTGCCTGGACAATCGCAATTCCTCCTCACGATCGGCATGGCGGCGCTGCTGCAGGGCGCAATCGCGGCCGGGATATCGCGGCTCGCCGGGATGCCTGCGTGGTGGCAGATCATGCAATTCCTGTTTGCGCCGGCCTTGCTGGCCGCCCAGTCCCTCCAGCTTCCCTCCTGGATTTACCTCGTTGTCTTCCTTTCGCTCGCCGCGCTGTACTGGAATGTGCACCGCACGCAGGTCCCGTTTTATCCATCCGGGCGGGCGGTATGGCGCGCAGTGGCAGAGTTGCTGCCTGCCGGGCGGCCGCTGCATTGCATCGACATCGGCAGCGGCCTCGGCGGTCTGCCGATGCATCTTTCCCGTATTCGCGGCGAGAGTCATTTCACCGGTATCGAACTGGCGCCGCTGCCATGGTTCGTGAGCAGGGTGCGCAGCCGGCTCGCGGGCGGCCGGGCCCGATTTCTTCGCGGCGACTACAACCAGCTCGATCTGTCCGCATACGACGTCGTGTTCGCCTACCTGTCGCCGGCCGCGATGCCGGACCTGTGGCGCAAGGCGCAGGCGGAGATGCGGGCCGGGACACTGCTGCTGAGTTACGAGTTCCCGATTCCTGATGTGCCTCCCGATATCATCAGATCCA
>NZ_DAIUCO010000078.1:0-19434 GCF_036846085.1 Noviherbaspirillum sp.
GGCCAATGTTTGCGCGGAAAAGGTTGCCGCCACGCCGAACAGCCCGATGACGATCGCCACCAGTTCCAGCAGGTAGGTCACCGCAAAGCTGCGGTCGAAGATTTTCAGGCTGATCGCACGGATTTCGCCCGGCTCGGAAAACTCCAGCGCGCCGGAAAAAGGCAATTGCTTCAGCGCGGCGATCGCCGTTTCGGGACTGACACCCGGCCGCAGCCAGAGCCCGGCATCGTTGATATCGGTGTCGCCGGTTAGTGCGCGGTAATCCGCCAGCCGCATCTGTATCGCGCCGGACTGCCTTGCATAGTCGCGCCATATGCCGGCCACGATGAAGGTGTGTTCCCGGCCGCCGAGTGGCAGTCTTACCTCGCGCCCGACCGTGTAGCCGTACAGGTCGACCATGGCTTCCGATACCCACACCGGCATCGCCGATGGCGCCAGCGATGTCGTCAGGGGTTCACCCATGATGGGCAGGGTCCGATCCGGATTCAGCACATCGATCGTGCGCGCGATCAGCGCCACGCTGGGGCGCGCGGGATCGAGCGTCAGCTGCTGGATGCGCAGGAAATCCGCGCGGGCAATGCCGGGTGTCCGTTCGATCGCCTGCTGTTCCGCGCTGTTCAGTGCGCCGGTGCTGCCGCTGGTCGCCGACCGCACGTACAGGTCGGCGGACAGCACCTGGGACAGCCAGTCATCGACCGACACGCGGAAGCTCGCCACCATGATTGCCATCGCGACCATCAGGCTGAAACTCGACAGCACGCCGCCCAGTGCGATGGATGCTTGGTTGGGCGCATTCGCCAGCCGGGCCAGCGCCAGTGTCGCCACCACGTTCGAGCCGCGCTGCGCCCACTGCGACAGCGCCGCAAAAACCCACGCCGCCATCCTTGGCATCAATGCGATGCCGCCGATCAGCAGCAGCATGACCGCCAGGTAGCCGAATATCGGCAACGCAAATACCGGCGGCAATTGTGTCAGCAACGCGCCCGCGGCCAGGCAGGCGAGTGCAGGCCAGGGCGAAGAAAGGCGCGACAGCATCACGTCTTCACTGCCCGACTTGAGCGCCTGCGCCGGCTTGGCGCGCGCCGCTTCCCACGCCGGCCCGGCACAGCCGAGCAACGCAACGGCAATCCCGAGAAAGAAAAACAGCCCCGCCGCCATGGGCGTGAACCGCACCGATGGCCGAACGCCCGGGAAATATCCGCCGCCCAGGTCGCCGCCGAAAAAATGCAGTGCCGCCGCGGCAATGCCATAGCCGAGCGCGAGGCCGAGCAGCGATCCGATCACGCCGAGCACCGCGCCTTCCAGGAGGATCTGGGCCAGCAATGCACGTTTGCCGAGCCCCACCACGCGCAATAGCGCAAGCTGGCTGCGGCGACGTATCACCGACAGCGCCTGCGTTGAAAAGACCAGAAATGCGCCGGTGAACAGTGCCACTAGCGCGAGCACATTGAGATTCACACGGTAGGCGCGCGACATGCTGGCGGTACGCGCTTCCTGGTCGCTGGTCTCGGTGACGGCGAAGCTGCCGCCCAGTTCGCGCGCCAGCGCGTTCTTGAATGCGGCCCGGTCGACGCCTTCCGTCAGCCGCAGATCGACGCGCGACAGCCTGCCGAGCCGGTCGAGCCGCCATTGCAGCGCGCCGATATCCATCACCGCGATGCGCTGGCCGGCCTGTGCCCGCACAATGCCGCCCGCCACCCGCAAGCTGATCGTGCGTGTGCCGGACTGCAGATTCAATGTGTCGCCGGTTTTCAGATTCAGCCATTCCAGCGCGGCAGGGGAGAGAAAGACGGCATCGTCCGCCAGCGTGTCGAACACCCGGTCTTCGCCCGGAACACCGGTCAGGTCGGGGGCGATCGCCGCTGCCCGGAAAACATCGATGCCGACCACCTTCAAGGCTTGGTTTTGCCCCGGTACTGCCGCATCGACTTCCAGCACCGGACTGGCCAGCGCGATTTCCTTTCGTTGCGCCAGGCGGGCATACAGCGCTTCATCGAAATAGGGCGCCGCGCCGCGCACCTGCAGGTCCGCCTGCCCCGACAAGCTCTTTACCGCCGCGGAAAACTCGTTGAATGCGGCGGCGTTGATCAAATGAATGGCGAACCCGAGCGCGATGCCGAGTGCGATGGCGGCAACTGCTACTGATGCGCGTACCGGATGTGCGCGCCATTCGCCGCCGAGCAGCCAGTTGCTGATGCGCCAGCCGGGAAACAGGTCGCGGCTCATGCCGCCTTGGCGGTTGCCGCATGCAAGCCGGACTTGGTCAGGGACAGGACCCGGTCGGCGGTCGCGGCAGCGGCGTGGGAATGCGTCACGATCAGGCAGGACGCGCCATTCGCCTTGATTTCGCTGCGCAACAGGGTCAGCACCTCGTGGGCGGTATCCGGATCGAGATTTCCGGTCGGTTCATCGGCAAGAATCAGCCTCGGGCGGTGCACGAGGGCCCGCGCGATCGCCACCCGTTGCAGTTCGCCGCCGGACAGCTGGCGCGGAAAGTCCCGGCGCCTGTTGCCCAGCCCGACGGCATCGAGCATCTGCGCGGCGCGCTTCATCGGACTGCGGTTCAGCAGCAAGGGCAGCGCGACATTCTGTTCCAGCGTCAGGTGCGGCAGTACATGGAATGCCTGGAAAATGAAGCCGAACTTCTCCCGCCGCAGCCGGGTGGCCGCATCGTCGTCCAGCGATGCCATCCGCGTGCCGTCGACCACGATGTCGCCGCTGTCGGGCGTGTCGAGGCCGGCGATCAGGTTCAGCAACGTCGATTTGCCGACGCCGGAGTCGCCCATGATGGCGACATACTCGCCCGCTTGAAATGTATAAGACAGGTTGTGCAATACCTGCCGTCCGTTCGAATACGATTTGCTCAGGTGCCGTAATTCCAGCATATGCTTGACCTTTGGCGCAGAGCCTTGGTTGAAGATTGGGGTAATATGGGCAGCGTATAGAAAAGGAATGGGTTTTGTCCTAGGCAAAACGACGAAACGCAGGCCTTGCTCAGTAATACTTGTGGTGCATCAATTGAATGCATCCATCACTGGCTATCATAACGAAAATCCCTTCCAACCATCGTCCGCAGGGATCAGGCAAGCCTGGAGCGAGACAATTACCGGAACGCAGACCTTGCATAACGGATTCATTCAACTTTACTTTCCTGACGCCGACGCCATTCGTGCCGAATTAAGCGAGGGTTTGCTCGCGCAGCATGCCCGCACCTCGCCCAAATACCTCTATGACGCGTTGGGTTCCACCCTGTTCGAGGCGATTTGCAAGGTACCGGAGTACTATCCGACGCGGACCGAGGCAGCCATTTTCGACCAATATCTTTCTGAAATAGCCCGGTCCATCGGTCGCGGCAGCACCGTGATCGATCTTGGCGCAGGAAATTGCCACAAGGCCTCGCGCTTATTTTCAGCATTGCAACCCGTCGAATATGTTCCGGTGGACATTTCCGTCGAGTTTCTGCGCGACGCGGTCAATGCATTGCGACAGCGCTTTCCTCCCATCCGGATGACCGGAATCGGGATGGATTTTTCCGCATCGCTGGATTTGCCCGACGATGTGCGCAGGGAAAAGCGCCTGTTTTTCTATCCCGGGTCGTCGATCGGAAATTTCAGCCCGGATGAAGCTGCCACCTTCCTGGCACGCATCCGGGACGCATGCCGCAATGACGGCGGCCTGCTGATCGGCGTCGACCTGGTCAAGGACAAGGCCATCCTCGACGCCGCTTATGACGACTCGCTCGGCGTGACCAGCGCGTTCAACCTCAACCTGCTGTTGCACCTGAATATGCTGCTTGGTGCGAATTTCGACCCGCGTGACTGGCGCCACCGCGCATATTTCAATCAGCAGGAAAGCCGCATCGAAATGCACCTCGAGGCATGCCGCGACATCGAGGTCCGCTGGCCGCAGGGGCGGCGGCGCTTCGCCGAAGGCGAACGCATCCATACCGAATGTTCGTACAAGTACACTCCGGATGATTTCCTGCACCTGCTGGAAAGAGCCGGATTCGGCACTGTGCGCACCTGGACCGATGAACGCGGCTGGTTCCTGGTATGTCATGCTCGCGCCGTGTGACGCAATCTGGAAAGAGCCAAATGAATCATTCGCCCAACTTCCTGCTCGCCGACTTCGGCGAAGTGCGCAGGCACACCCTGTCACTGGCCGAGCCGTTGTCGGACGAGGACTGCTGTGTGCAATCGATGCCCGATGCCAGCCCCATCAAGTGGCATATGGCGCATACGACCTGGTTTTTCGAAACCTTCATCCTCGAACGGTTCGAGCCGCGCTTCCAGCCGCACCATCCGGCGTTTCGCGTGCTCTTCAATTCCTATTACAACGGCGTCGGCCAGAAGCACCCACGCGCGCAGCGTGGACTGGTGACCCGCCCGTCCGTGCAGGAAGTGCTTGCCTACCGGCGCAACGTGGACGAGCGGATTGTCCGGCTCCTGTCGAAGGGCGAGCCGTCCGGTGAGCTGGCGGCCATGATCGAGCTCGGATTGCAGCATGAACAGCAGCACCAGGAACTGATGCTGACCGACGTCAAGCACTTGCTGTCGATGAATCCGCTTTATCCCGCTTACCGCGCTGTCGGCCTGGAATCGTCGTCTGCTGCGGCAACGCCCCTGTCATGGCAGGACTTCGAAGCGGGCGTGACGGAAATCGGCCATGCCGGCACCGGCTTCTGCTTCGACAATGAAACGCCGCGCCATCGCGTATTCACCGAGTCCTTCTCGCTGGCGTCGCGCCTGGTAAGCAATGGGGAATATTTGGGCTTTATCGAAGCCGGCGGTTACACCGATCCTTCGCTCTGGCTGTCGGAGGGCTGGGACTGGGTGCGCAATAATCAGCTCACGCAGCCGTTTTATTGGCGGAATACCGCGGGGTGGCAGGAATTCACGTTGTACGGACTACAGCCGCTTGACTCCGCGCGGCCCGCCGTCCATCTATCCTATTTCGAAGCCGACGCCTATGCCCGCTGGGCCGGTGCCCGGCTGCCGACCGAGGCAGAATGGGAGCGTGCGGCTGCTGCAGCCGGTGAGGGAATCGCGTCCACAAACCCGCAGCGCCTTCATCCCGTCGCCGCATCTACCGAGGACAGGCTCTCCCAATTGTATGGCGCTGCATGGCAATGGACATCCAGCAGCTACGCACCTTACCCGGGTTATTCGCCCGTCGAGGGCGCGATCGGCGAGTACAACGGAAAGTTCATGGCGAACCAGTATGTGCTGCGCGGCTCGTCCTGCGCCACGCCTGCCCGGCATACGCGCGCTACCTACCGCAACTTCTTTCCCACGAGCGCTTGCTGGCAATTTACCGGTATCCGGCTTGCCAGATCCTGACTGTTTCGCCCGGAAGCAGCGCCATAAAAAAACCCGCCGCAGCGGGTTTTTTACATTGCGACTGCCTACTTGCTTACTGCTTGCGGCGGCGTGCAGCGAACAGGCCGGCAAGGCCCAAGCCGAGCAGGGCGACAGTACCTGGAATCGGTACTTGGCGAACTTGCTGGAGATCGCCGATCACCATGTCGTCGAAGCCAAAGAAATCAGTGCCTGACGCGGTATTGCCGAAAGTGATTTTTGTATAGGTCTGCGACGGGTCGATAAAGCCGAAAAACAGCAGCGAACCATTGTTTGCATTGACCGTATTGCTGACGGTCAGGTTGGTGGTGCCTCCCCCGGACAGTTCCAGGGTAACTTGACCGTTGAAATCGCCGATATCGGTGCCGTAGAAGCCGAACGCTGCAATCGGATCACTGAAATCGATGCTGAAGCTGCCTGACATTTCCCAGAATTTGCTTCCGCCGGCAGTGGTGTTGAAGCGGCCGGCGCCAGGAGAATTAAGGACCTGGCCGTTGCCGTTCAATGTCGCAGTGATACTGCCAGTCGAGCCTGGAAAGCTGAGGGCAAGTGGCGAGGCTGTGCCGGTAGCGAAGGTTTCAAAAGTTTGATTTCCGACGCCGCCGGACAGATTTGAGAGGAAGAGGTTGCGAGCCGATACCGGATTGCCGGAAACACTGCCGCCTGGATTGAGATTTTCACCGAAAAAAACGGTTGGCACGGCGTGTGCGAAGCTGGCGAACATGCTTGCTGTCGCAAAAGCAGCCGTCATCGAAAGTCTTTTGAGCAGGGACATGGTTTTTCCTTTGAGTTGGTTATTGATGCTGCGATTCCTGTTAGCAAGCCCCATGCCCAAAAAAAATAGGTATATAAATCAATGCATTAATTGGCTTTCCCTTTTCAAATAACATTCCATGTAAATTTTCTCGACACAGCGCTGCTGATGCGAGAATGTCAGCCGACCATCAAGCTGTAGTGGAGAAATTCGTCATCCTTGATATATCCATTCGCTTCATAAAGCCTTTGCGCAGGATTGGTCCTGGCGGTGGACAAATCCAGGCGCCGCGCACCGGAAGCACGCGCGTACGATTTGGCCGCGTCAAGTAATCGCTTTCCAATTCCCGACCCACGTGCAGAAGATTTGACGTACAAGTCATTTAATATCCATATGCGGCAGGCGCCGACCGATGAGAAAGAGGGATAGAGTTGGGTAAAGCCAAGTGCGTCCCCATTGCCATCCTCCGCCATTAAGACGACTGATTCGCCACCCGCCAGCCGCTCCGTGAGAAAAGCGCTGGCAAGGGCCGGATCGGACGCTTGGCCATAGAACTGCCGGTAGTCGTCGAACAATGGGGCGATGCGGGGAATGTCGGCACTTTCCGCTGCCCGGACTTGGATGTTCATCTTGAAACTCCATGAATAAGCGCCGCGTTCGATACGGCTTTCCGTCATTGGCTTTCGCCGGTGCGAGGCCGATAATAATAAAGCCAAGAATTACTTCCTTCCATGTTTCGGCCACTTTGATGAATTTTTCCTTTCGAACCGCCTCCGCCAGTGAACTGGCGGGTGCTTTGCAGGACGCCCGGCGCCATACGCTCGCCTTGCTGGACAGCTTTGTCCAGGAAGGCCTTGACGTCGCCAGCCGCGTTCCTGTGCTGCCCACCTTGAACCCTCCCCTGTGGGAATTCGGACGGATAGGCTGGTTCGCCGAATGGTATGTCCTCCGCGAAGCCGGCTCCAGTACGCCGATGGCGGCGGCGCGCACCTCCATGCTCACCAAGGGCGACGATTGGTTCGATGCGAATACCGTACCGCACCGCGCCCGGTGGACCCTGGACCTGCCGAGTGCCGGCGCATTGAAGACGTATTGCCATGAAGTGCTCGATCGGCTGCTGGACAAGCTCAGCCGCTCACGCAATGACGACGAAGCACTGTACCCCTATCGGCTCGTGCTGGCGTATGAAGACATGCGGGGCGAAGTCCTGGCTGCAATGTTGCAGGTGCTCGGCGCCGGTTTGCCGGCGGATATCGCCGGCCGTGCGATTCCTTCCTGGGCCCAGGGCGAGATCCGTTTTCCCGGCGGAACCATCGAGTTGGGATGTGGGGAAGGGCCGGGATTCGTGTTCGACAATGAAATGACGGCGCATGCCTGTTACGTCCCGGCATTTGCCATGGATTCCACATTGGTATCGAATGCCCAATACGGGGAATTCATTGAGGACGGCGGATACGAAAACCCGCAGTTCTGGACATTGGCCGGCCGATCGTGGCTGATGAGCCAGGAGCGGTCCGCACCGCGCGATTGGGTTCGTGACGGCAGGCGCTGGCGCTGCGAGCGGTTCGGCGTGCCGGCTGCACTGGCGGCAAATGAACCGGTGCGTCACGTCAGCCTCTATGAGGCGCAGGCTTACTGCATGTGGGCAGGACGCCGCTTGCCTACCGAGGCGGAATGGGAATTCGCCGCCTTGTCCGCGCATCCGGCGTTGCGATGGGGGGATTTATGGGAATGGACCTGTTCGCCGTTCGAGCCATATCCGGAATTTGTGCCCGGGCCCTGGCGTGAATATTCCGAGCCGCATTTCGGTTCGCACCAAGTGCTGCGCGGCGCGTCGTTCATGACGAGATTGCGCATGCGCTCGCCGAAATTCCGCAACTTTCATTTGCCTGAACGGGACGATATGTTTGCGGGCTTCCGCACCTGCGCGTTGTAATGCAGGCCACAACGCTACTGATAGGGTAAAGACTGAAAGGGGCTGGGATCCGTCGAGCGAAAAAAAACGACCGCCGAAGCGGTCGTTTCATTTTCTTTCAGTCCAGCGTACGGTCTATTGTCGGATTAGCGGTCGCCATAAGAACGGCGGGCACCATATGCGTCGTCCGAACGCGTGCTCTTGCCAAAGCCGCCTTCCTTGCGCGGTGCGCCCGGCTTGCTGAAGGTGCGCTGGCCCGGCTTGGCTGCATTGCCACGGTTGTCGCCCGGTTTCCAGCCGCCCGGCTTGCGGGAAGATGGGCGTGCCGCCGACGCGGATTTCTTCGGCTCGAAACCTTCGATGATATTCACCGGGATCAATTGCTTGGTGAAGCGCTCGATGCGTTTCACGTTCATGTTTTCAGCATGATTGGCAAGGGAAATCGCCAGCCCGTTACGGCCTGCACGTCCGGTACGGCCGATGCGGTGTACATAATCCTCCGGGAATTTCGGCAGGTCGTAATTGAACACATGGGTGATGCCCGGCACATCGATGCCGCGCGCCGCCACGTCGGTCGCGACCAGTACCCGTACCTGGCCACGGCGGAGCGCGTCGAGAGTGCGGTTGCGTGCGCCTTGGTGCATATCGCCATGCAGTGCCGCTGCAGCAAAACCGGCGATGTTCAGGCGGTCGGCGATGGTGTCTGCGTCCCGCTTGGTGGCCGTAAATACGACAGCCTGGTCCATTGATTCATCGCGCAGCAGGTGGTCGAGGATACGATTCTTGTGCGACAGATCGTCGACGAAGTGTACGCGCTGCTCGATGTTCTCATGCTTGGTCGCCGAGCCTGCGATCTGGATGACCATCGGATCGCGGGTGATGCGCTTGGCCATGTTGCCCACGACGCCGTCAAGCGTGGCGGAGAACAGCATGGTCTGGCGAGTTTCCGGTGTTGCGGCGACGATCTTTTCGATATCGTCAATGAAGCCCATATCGAGCATCCGGTCCGCTTCGTCGAGAACCAGCGTTTCCAGTTGGTCGAAATTGATCTTGCCTGACTCCATGTGGTCGATCAGGCGGCCTGGCGTAGCAACCAGAATCTCCGGATTCTTCGCCAGCAATTGCATTTGTTTCGGGTAAGGCATGCCGCCCAAGATAGAGACCGCGCGCACGCGGCGCAGCTGCGAGCCGTATTTGTCCGTGGCGGTCGTGACCTGCAGCGCCAGTTCGCGTGTCGGCGTCAGTACCAGCATCTTTGGTTGTGCGGCCTGGAAGCGCGGACGCTCTCCGCGGGCACGTGCGCCCTGGCGTTCCTGGTTGGATGTCCGGCCGCCGGCCTGCAGCTCGGCGGATGCGAATTTGTGCAGGGCGGGCAGCATGAATGCTGCTGTTTTGCCCGAGCCGGTCTGCGAGGAAACCAGCAGATCACGGCCTTGCAGCGCGGCGGGAATCGCCTGCGCCTGAACCGTGGTTGGAGCGGTGTAGCCAGCTTCGGTAAGTGCTTTGAGAATGGACGTGTGTAAGCCTAGTGCTTCAAAAGTCATTGTGTTCTTCCGTAGAATCAACGACGCGCGTTTTCTCGTCCGAGAAACGTACGTACGTAAAAATGCAACGCCAACCAACGAAACAGCTGAGAAAAAAATCTGAGAGATTTCGGCACAAAAGCTTTGCGCCGGGAGGGTGTTTTAGAAAATCAACACCAAAAGGCGGGGAGGCTTTGTCGTTATTGCTGAGGGTTCGCGATGCTGCGAGTTGTGCTGTCTAGCGTCAAGGTTTTGCTTCAAGCACAGACCGCGATTATACAGACTAATCGAACCCGGTGTCACGATTAATTAAGCCTTTCAGGAAGTAAGGCAGGGTGAGTTCCAGATGTAAAGACTCACCCCGAATACCTTATTCCGTATCGGCAGTCATGCCGCCGACGATATGCGAGAAGCCGCCATCGACATAGGTAATCTCGCCGGTAATGCCGCCAGCCAGGTCGGATAACAGGAATGCGGCGGCATTGCCGACATCTTCCTGCGTAACATTGCGGCGCAGCGGCGCATTTGCCTTGACGAAATTCAGGATCTTGCCAAAATCCTTGATTCCGCTGGCAGCAAGCGTCTTGATGGGACCTGCCGAAATGCCGTTTACCCGTACGCCTTTCGGCCCGAGGGATTCGGCAAGGTAACGTACGCTCGCCTCGAGCGATGCTTTTGCCAGGCCCATGGTGTTGTAGTTGGGCAGGACACGAATGGCACCCAGGTAAGTCAGGGTGAGCAACGCCGAGTTCGGTCGCAGAAGCGGCAATGCGGCCTTCGCCATGGCGGGAAAGCTGTAGGCCGAAATATCGTGCGCCACCTTGAAACCCTCGCGGGACAACCCGTCGAGAAAGTCTCCGGCGATGGCTTCGCGGGGCGCGAAACCGATCGCATGCACCAGTCCATCGAGCTGGCTCCATGATTTGCCCAGATCGGCGAATACCGCGGCAATCTGTTCATCGCTGCCGACATCGCAATCAAACACCAGATTGCTATCAAATTCCTTGGCAAACTCGCTGATGCGGTCCTTGAACCGTTCGCCAACATACGTGAACGCCAGTTCGGCGCCTTCGCGCTTGCATGCCTGGGCGATGCCATACGCAATGGAACGGTTCGACAACAAGCCGGTAATCAGGATTTTTTTGCCTTGCAAGAATGCCATGGTGACTCCAGAGGATAGGTGGGCGCCCGTCGGCAGCATCAATGCTGCATGATCAATGCCAGGGCGCTTTGAGCGCGATGCCGAACGGCGTAGGGGCGAGTGATATTTTCAAACTGGGCAAGATTGTAGGATGTCGGCGAACTTAGGGCAACTGCGGGCAACTTTTGCCGGAATTCAGCATCTATGCCGGAAGTCAAAAGCGGGCCATGTATTTCATGTTAGAAACAATGCGGGCACGCGATATGGTGATATGGTTCAAGCAGGCATGAATATGCATCCCGCAGGATTCCTTTAGTAAAATGGCGCGGTTTAATTGACTGTGTGTCCTGCAGTGCCCCGGTGTTCCGTCGACGGATCAAATTAACAGGCAGATGCATAAAATCATTTCCTCACTCCTGCTGGCAGGTTGTCTCGCCCACGCCGGCAGCGCATTCGGCGCTTACGCATTTTCACGCTACGACAAGCCGAAATACCCCCAAGGATTCACCCACTTCAGTTACGTCAATCCTGACGCGCCCAAGGGCGGCGAATTGTTTCTTGCCAACCCGGACCGGCGAACCAGTTTCGACAAATTCAACCCATTTTCGATGAAGGGCGTCGCAGCCGCGGGCCTGGACCTGATGTTCGAGACGCTTGCCACCGGCGCCGCCGATGAAATCGCGTCGATGTATGGCTTGCTTGCGGAAGATATGACGCTGGCGCCGGACGGCCTGTCGATGACCTTCCGGCTGAATCCGAAAGCCCGCTTCAACAACGGTGATCCGGTAGAGGCCGCCGACGTCAAGCACTCCTTCGATTCACTCGTGACGAAAGGCGCACCCGGGTTCAAGTCGCTGTATTCGGATGTGAAGCGCGCCGTCGTGGTGGACAATCGCACCATCCGTTTCGAGTTCAAGAACGATAATCCGGAGCTTCCCCTGATTGTCGGCGGCGTGCCGGTCTTTTCCCGCAAGTGGGCGGCCGGTACCTCATTCGACAATATTCAGTTGGTGGAACCGATTTCCAGCGGTCCTTACCGCATCGACCGGTATGACGTCGGCCGCAGCATCAGTTACAAGCGCAATTCCGATTACTGGGGCGCCGATCTGCCGGTCCGGCGCGGCATGTTCAATTTCGCCCGTATCAACTACCGCTTCTACAAGGATGACGTGGCACGGCTTGAGGCATTCAAGTCCGGCGAGTTCGACATCGTGGTTGAATACAGCGCGAAGAACTGGGCGCGCAGCTACAACGGGCCAAAGTTTCGGAGCGGCGAAATCATCAAGCGCGAACTGAAGCATTCCAATGCGGAAGGCATGCAAGGTTTCGTGATGAATTTGCGGCGCCCGCAATTTACCGATCCGCGGGTGCGCAAGGCGCTCGGATTGGCATTCGATTTCGAATGGATGAAGCGGCAATTGTTTTACAACCAGTACACGCGCACTAAGAGCTTTTTCAATAACAGCGATCTGGGTGCCGACGGAAAGCCTTCTCCCGAAGAACTGGCCTTGCTGGAACCGATCCGCGATAAGCTGGACCCGGCTGTCTTCGGCGAAGCGCCGGAGCCGCCAACCACCGACGCGCCGGCATCGCTGCGGGACAATCTGCGCAAGGCGCAGGCATTGCTTGCCGAAGCCGGCTGGACCTACCGCGACGGCGCATTGCGCAATCAAAAAGGCGAGCCGTTCACGTTCGAGATACTCGAAGACCCGGGCCCTTCCGGCCGCATCATCGCCGTCTATGTCCGCGCATTGGAAAAACTCGGTATCCAGGTCAGGGAGCGCGTCGCCGATTTCGCCCTCCTGCAGAAGCGGCTTGAAGAATTCGACTTCGACATGACGGTCATCCGATTCCCGGCGGTGGAAAGTCCCGGCAAGGACTTTTACGACATCTTCGGCTCGGAAGCTGCCGACGTGAAAGGCACCAGCAATTACTGGGGACTGAAGGATCCGGCGGTGGACTATCTGCTTGAAAAAATCGTCGTGGCGAAGAGCCGCAAGGACCTGGTCGATGCCACCAGGGCGCTTGACCGGGTGCTGCTGCACAAGCACATCGTGGTGCCGCAATGGTATTCAACCACCCATCGCGTCGCTTACCGGACGCGCTTCGGCATGCCGGAGAACCCGCCGCCGTATTACCAGGCGGTTCCCTACATCATCTCCACCTGGTGGGTAAACAGCCCGAAATGAGGAGCGCCGAATGAATATTTGGGCCTACATAGGCAAGCGGGTTCTGCTGATGGTGCCGACGCTGCTAGGCGTCATCCTGATCACCTTCGTCGTCATCCAGTTCGTGCCGGGCGGCCCGGTGGAGCTGGCGCTCCTGGAACTGAAAGGGCAGGCCGGCACTGGCGAAGGCCCGGGCAGGCTGGCTTCCGAATACCGGGGAAGGCAGGGCATCGATGCGGACAGGGTGAAAGAAATCCAGGCGCTCTACGGATTCGACAAGCCGCCCGCCGAGCGCTTCTGGCAGATGCTCAAGGGCTTCGCCACATTCGATCTCGGTCAAAGCTTCTATCATCACAAGGATGTCTGGTCGCTCGTCGTATCGAAGCTGCCGGTATCGATCAGCCTCGGATTGTGGACCTTCTTTCTCACCTATTTCATTTCCGTGCCGCTCGGTATCGCGAAAGCGGTGCGCGAAGGCAGCCGCTTCGACGTCGTCACCAGCATGCTCGTGCTGATCGGCTACTCGATTCCCGGCTTCGTGCTTGGCGTGTTCCTGCTGGTGCTTTTCGGCGGCGGCAGTTTCTTCCAGTGGTTTCCGTTGCGAGGACTGACCTCCGACGACTGGGAGAGCCTATCCCTGTTCGGGAAGGTGGTCGACTACTTGTGGCATATCACGCTGCCGGTGACGGCGTCGGTGGCGAGTGCCTTCGCGGTCATGACAATGCTGACGAAGAACACCTTTCTTGAAGAAATCCGGAAGCAGTACGTTCTCACCGCGCGGGCGAAGGGACTGAGCGAGAGGACCGTGTTGTATAAGCATGTGTTCCGCAATGCCCTGATTCCGTTGGTGACCGGATTCCCGGCGGCCTTCATCGGAGCATTCTTCGCCGGCAGCCTGCTGATCGAAACCCTGTTTTCGCTCGATGGCCTGGGCTTGCTGTCCTATGAATCCGTCGTTCGCCGCGATTACCCGGTGGTGATGGGCACCCTGTACCTCTTCACCCTGATCGGCCTGGTGGTCAAGCTGCTCGGTGACCTGTGTTACGTATGGGCCGATCCCCGCGTCCAGTTTGAAAGCCTCGCCCGATGAGCCGCACCGCACCTTCACTCTCCCCGGGCAGGCGCATCTGGCTGCGCTTCCGCCAGAACCGCCGCGGCTACTGGAGCCTGCTGATTTTCCTGACGCTTTTCGTCATCAGTCTCTTCGCGGAGCTGCTGGCGAACGACAAGCCGCTGATAGCGCGTTACAACGGGCAGCTGGTTTTTCCGATCGTGCAAACCTACTCGGAAAAAATGTTCGGCGGCGATTTCGATACGCAGGCCGACTACCTCGACCCGTTCATCCGCGACCAGTTTCGGAAGGACGGCAACTGGGCCATCTATCCTCCGGTTAACTACCGTTACGACACGCTGAATTATTTTTCCCAGTCGCCCAACCCGGCGCCGCCGTCCTCGCAGAACTGGCTGGGTACCGATGACCGGGGACGCGATGTCGTCGCCAGGCTGCTGTACGGTTTCCGGGTCTCCGTCCTGTTCGGCATGGCATTGACCATCACCGGCGTGATCCTCGGGTTGATCACCGGCGCAATCCAGGGGTATTTCGCGGGCAGGACCGACCTGTTCTTCCAGCGATTCATGGAAATATGGGGCTCCATGCCCGAGCTGTACCTGCTGATTATTTTCGCGTCCATCTTCGAGCCGAGCATCGGCTTGCTCCTGATCCTGCTCTCATTGTTTGGATGGATGGGACTTTCCGATTATGTCCGTGCCGATTTCCTGCGCAATCGCAATCTTGAATACGTGCAGGCGGCCCGGGCGCTCGGCTTGTCGAATGGTCAGATCATCTGGCGCCACGTGCTGCCCAATAGCCTGACACCGGTGGTGACCTTCCTGCCGTTCCGCATGAGCGGGGCGATCCTTGCCCTGACCAGCCTCGACTTTCTCGGGCTCGGTGTGCCGCCTACCACGCCCAGCCTCGGCGAGTTGCTGGCACAAGGGAAAAACAATCTTGACGCATGGTGGATCGCCGTATCGACCTTCGTCGTTCTGACCATGACCCTTCTGCTTCTCACCAATATTGGCGATGCATTGCGCAACGCGCTCGACGTCAGGAGGAAAGCATGAATCTGCTGGACGTTCGGCATCTGCGTGTGCGCTTCGGCACGGCAACCGTGGTCGATGATGTCAGCTTCTCCATCGCGGCCGGTGAAAAGTTCGCATTGGTAGGCGAGTCGGGATCTGGCAAGACCGTCACCGCGTTGTCGATGATGCGACTGAGCCAGGATGCCCAATATGAAGGGCAGATCCTCTTCGAAGGCCAGGACATCCTGAAGAAATCCGAAGCGGCGATGCGTGGCGTGCGGGGCAAGGACATGGCGATGATCTTCCAGGAGCCGATGACCGCGCTGAACCCGCTGTTCACCATCGGCAACCAGATTGCCGAAGTGCTGATGCTGCATGAGGGCATGAATGCCCGTGCCGCGGCCCAGCGGGCGGTCGGATTGCTGGAGAAGACCGGAATTCCGGAGCCGGCGCGCCGGGCGCTGGCCTATCCGCACCAGTTATCCGGCGGACAGCGGCAGCGCGCCATGATCGCCATGGCGCTGGCATGCAAACCCAAACTTCTCATTGCGGACGAGCCGACTACCGCGCTGGACGTGACCATCCAGGTGCAGATCCTGGAACTCCTCAACCAGTTGCAGCGCGAAGAAAATATGGCGGTGCTGATGATCACCCATGACCTGAACCTGGTGCGCCATTTTGCGGACCGGGTCGGCGTGATGGAGCGAGGCCGGCTCATCGAAGCGGCGGACACGGCCGAACTGTTTTCCAATCCGCGTGAGGCCTATACCCGCAAGCTCCTCGGCAGTCATCCGGACCGGATTGTCGATACCGTGAAGCAGGATGCGCCGCCCCTGCTGAACGCGGAGCGCGTGCGATGCACCTTTTCCATTCCGCAAGGCTGGTTCAAGAAAAAGGAATTCGTTGCGGTGGACAACGTCGACCTTGAACTCCGGCCGCACGAAACCCTGGGCATCGTCGGCGAATCGGGCTCCGGCAAATCGACACTCGGCATGGCCTTGCTCCGTCTTTCTCCTGCCAAGGTCGACGGGCGGATCAGCTTCGATGGCCAGTCGACCAGCGATATGAGCCGGGATGCACTGAGACCGCTGCGCGCGCGGATGCAGGTCGTGTTCCAGGATCCGTTTGCTTCCTTGTCGCCTCGCCGCACCATTGAGCAAATCGTCGGAGAAGGGCTGGCATTGCATCGCCCGCAGCTCGGCAAGGCCGGACTGCGGGACGCGGTTGCCCAGGGACTGCAGGAGGTCGGATTGGCGCCGGAAATGATGTCCCGCTATCCGCACGAGTTCTCCGGCGGGCAGAGACAGCGGATCGCCATCGCACGGGCGCTGGTGCTCAAGCCGGACCTGATCCTGCTGGACGAACCCACATCCTCGCTGGACGTATCAGTCCAGAAGCAGGTGTTGATGCTGTTGGCGGAATTGCAGCGAAAATACGGCATCGCCTATTTGTTCATCAGCCATGACCTCGCGGTAATTCGCGCCATGGCGCACAGGGTGATGGTGATGAAGGACGGCAAGGTAGTGGAAAGCGGGGCGACGGAGGATGTACTATTCAATCCCTCTCACCCCTATACCAGGCGCCTGCTGGCCGCATCCACATATTCCGTGAGCGAAGAGGTATAGAGGCCTGCGCTGTACGATACTATGCAGAGGCGGATGCCGGCTGCAATTGGTCACCCACCGGATGCAGCCTGCGGTTTATTTCTTCTGCGGCGTCGGTTCTGATTCCAAAGCATCGCATTGTTGCCTCCTTGACCCTTGGTCCGGTACATCGCGCCGGGCAAATAGTTCCAGAGTGGCTTCCGGAGCATTGTGACAATTCACGCAATTCATGGTTGCCGCCGAGTCTGCGCGCATATAACGCAGTACACGAAGGTTCTTGCTCTGTTCAAAGCGCCCGATGCCACTAATTTCCGTCCGCGCCGATTGCGCACTGTATGCAAATGCCCTTCATTTCTGGCTCCTACGAGCCGGCTCTTCCACGGTAATCGTAATCTTCTTTCTGTGCACTACGATCTCGGTGCCGCTTTTTGTTCCATGCAAGGGCCGGTGATCGTGGTCCGCGAACAGCAATTGCAGGGTGTGCTTGCCTAGGGGAAGATTGAGAGTTGTCTCCGTCTGGCCTGCGTCGAAGTGATGATATTTTTTCGAGAAGGGGATCGGTAAGGACAGATCGCTGAAAGCATCGGCTGCCGGTCCCGGCGATGCGGCCGCTACTTGCGAAATACAAAGTCCTGTTCCGCTGTTCCGATTTCCTATCTTGTTTGCTAGGGATTTTTCTGTTGGATTGATCGCAGGAAAGCAATCACATCGCGTATCTGCTCATCCGTAAGTTCGCCGCCCCATGGCGGCATGAACTGGGAACGCCCGAGCGCAGCGCCACCTTGCCGGACAATCAGTTCCTTGTAGTCGTCGTTCTTGTCGCTCGTGGTCAGGTTCGCTGGCCGAGGGTCGTACATCTTCGCCGTGCGTCCATTCCCGTCCGCCTTCACGCCGTGGCAAAGTGCGCAGTAGTGACTGAACACAATGCCGCCGCGATAGACCGAAGCTTCCGGCGAGTTCTTGTGCGGATAGTTGGCATACAGCTCCGCCATGAGCTTTTCGGTATGCGAGGCAGCGGAAAGGCCTGTGCTTGCGACGACCAACATCAGGCACAAGATGGCCCGGTTCATTTCCGAACCTCGATGTTGATCTTCATGCTCGGATGAATCGCGCATTCGACCTCCACCGTTCCAGGCTTGTCGAATATCACTTTCTTGGACTGCCCTTGCGGAAAGGAACCGAGGTCGAATGTCTTTACATCCGATAAGGAAAAGACGTTGTGGAAAAATGGATCTTCGTTCTTGAAATTCACGCTGTCGCCGACTTTCACCGTCAAGCCGGATTGACTGAATTTCTTGTCCTTTTGCAGAACTTCGAATTCGCCCGCATAACTGGTGTACACGAATGCCATCAAGCCGGTAAAGACAACCATCTGCGCCTTGTTCATCATTTTCATCACTCCCTGAAATTAAAATTGCCGCGGTTCATGCACTTGCGTTAAAGCTTCACGTCGTCCGCGAGTTTCGCAAGCTGTCGGGACGAATCGGTCAGCGCGTCCGATACGCCGCGCAACGCCGCCGACTGCTTCAGACTCAGCACGGTAGTGGCTTCCACATCAATCAAATGTTCCTCGATCAGCCTGACCGCGTCCCGCTGCATCGCCATCCGGCTCATAACGGTATCCATCAACTTGCGTGCATTCGCGGCGCCGTGAGCAGTGGCGGTGGAGGAATCGAGCACCTCGTTCAGCTGGTCCGCATACTGCTTTGCATTGTTGGATGAGGTGTCCAGCGATCGGACTGCTTTGCCTACCTCGCCGTCTATGCCGTGAGCGATCGCGTGGATTTCCTGCGTTGCCTGGCCGGTGCGTCGCGCGAGGTTTCGTACTTCGCTTGCGACGACCGCGAAGCCGCGTCCATGTTCACCTGCACGAGCCGCTTCGATTGCGGCGTTCAGTGCCAGCAAATTCGTCTGAGAGGAAATGTCGCTGATCGTATTTGCGGTGGCGCCAATATCCCTGACAGAACGCTGCAGGCTTTGCGTGGTGCCGATCGCACTCTGTATCTCGTTTTTCATGGTTTCGAATCGTTCCACGATGCGTGCGATGTTCGCTGCATTGGTGGCAACCGAATCTGCCATGGTCTGGATATGCGTTACCGCGTTGTCAAGCTGTTCGCCTGACGCATCGGTGGCGCTGCGCACATTCATCGTTCCCGATTTGATCCGGCTGACGGAATCGGCCATTCGCTCTTCGCAGCTGGCGATCTCGGCAGCGATCTCGGATATGTGGCTGGCCTGGGCCGCAAGCGCAAGTTCATTTCCGCTTTTTTGCCTGATATCGGCGACTGACCCGATGGTGCGTTGTATCTGGCTGATGGAACGGGCGAGCTGTCGTGCGAAGATCACGCTGATGAAAATGGCGATTGCGACGCAGGACACGACGAACGTTCCGAGGAACAGAATGATGCGCTTGCTTGCGCTGACGGTTTCGCTGACACGCCGCGTCAGCTGCTCCTGCTCGTTCGCGAAAATCGTGTTTGATAATTCTTCGATGCGTGCAATCTTTTCCGCAATCGCCTGTATCTGTTCCCGCGCCTTTGCCGTATCGTTGCCCTTGGCCGCCTTAATGATCACCATGCGGGTCGATGTCACCTCCTGATTCAAGTCGATGAGTTCGGTAACCAGCGGGTTGCCGCGCAGGGTCGCTTCCAGTGTTTGCAGGCTTTCGTCCAGTGACGAAGCAGCCCGGATCGCAGCGAGTGCTTCCCGCCGGATGTCTTCAGGCGTTGCCGCGGAAACCAGGCGTGCCTGTGCGCGGTCGATGCCGACGACGGACAATCTGGCGTTGGCAGCAACGGCGGCCCGTTCCCGCGCGGTTCCGACGGCATCCTGTATCGAGGCATTCAGTTGAAGTATGGCGAAGCCGCCGACGATGCCGACCGCGATCGTA
>NZ_DAIUCO010000079.1:0-19327 GCF_036846085.1 Noviherbaspirillum sp.
ATGTTGAATTCAGCCCGGAGGACGGCAGCCGGTCGGACATGGATTTTCTCTGTCGCGTGATCGAGGCAGTCATTGCGGAAGGTGCTTCGACCATCAATTTCGCCGACACCGTCGGCTACGGCGTGCCGGAGTTGTACGGCAATATGATCCGGACGCTTCGCGAACGGATTCCGAATTCCGATAAAGCAATTTGGTCGGTGCATTGCCACAACGATCTCGGCATGGCGGTAGCAAATTCCCTCGCTGGCGTGGTGATTGGCGGCGCACGACAGGTCGAGTGCACGATCAACGGCTTGGGTGAGCGAGCCGGCAATACTGCTCTGGAAGAAGTGGTCATGGCTGTGAAAACCCGCAAGGACCATTTCAACCTGGATCTGTCAATCGACCTTTCGCAGATCGTGCCTGCATCGAAACTGGTGTCGCAAATCACCGGATTTGCTGTGCAGCCGAACAAGGCCGTCGTCGGTGCAAACGCTTTTGCCCATGCGTCTGGCATCCATCAGGATGGCGTCTTGAAAGCTCGTGATACCTATGAAATCATGCGGGCAGAAGACGTCGGCTGGACGACAAACAAAATCGTGTTAGGCAAATTGTCCGGGCGCAATGCATTCAAGCAGCGGTTGGAGGAATTGGGCATCGAACTCGACTCGGAAACGGAAGTGAATGCCGCTTTCTCCCGGTTCAAGGAGCTGGCCGATCGCAAGTCGGAGATCTTCGATGAAGACATCATTGCTGTAGTTGCTGATGAGCAGCATTCCCATGACAACGAATACTTTCGATTCGTATCGCTTTCCCAGCGCTCCGAGACCGGTGAAAAGCCTTCGGCAAAGGTTGTTTTCACAATGGATGGCAAGGAGCTGTCATGTGAAGGAGAGGGGAACGGCCCGGTGGACGCGACGGTAAATGCCATTGAATCGAAGGCGGCAAGCGGTTCCGAGCTGCTTCTCTTCTCGGTGAATGCGATCACGACCGGGACGCAGTCTCAAGGTGAGGTGACCATGCGACTGTCGAAGGCGGGACGAATTGTGAATGGTGTCGGTGCCGATCCAGATATCGTGGTTGCCTCGGCCAAGGCTTATATTTCTGCCTTGAACAAGCTTCATTCCAAAGCGGAACGGCTGAATCCTCAGCTCTGAGCATTCTCGCATATAGAAAGAGCGCCTACTTGGGAAGGCGCTTTTTTCGTTAGAGATATGCAGTGAGCTTCCGCTAGCGTCGCGATAGTCCGAATGGAAAGCGCATATCGGGATCGAATCGGGGATCCGGCCCGTTCATCATCTTCTGCACAACACCGTTCCGATCGAAATGCACATGCATCAATGAATTCCAGACGTCGCTCTCCTTGTAGGGGTACGACCACACTTCAAGATCCGAAAGGGATAAATACGACGTATCGCTTGGGGCGCCAATGGTATGCAATACGTCCTTTTTATTCGCTTGGCCTGGTGTGATCGTCGCGAACTTTTGCAGCGTCAATACCTGCTCAAAAGAGGTGACACGTCCATCAGGGCCAATGCGTGCCATATATGTTTGCTGTCCCCATGGTCCTCTTGCATATTCAAGCAGGCCTCCCTTTTCATCCTTGTAACGGTTTGTGGGCTGGCCAAGTTTGGCAATCACCTGTGCCTCGGTTTCTCCAGGTGTGATAGTGCCGCTATGCAATATGGCACAGCCTTGGAGCCAGGCGAACAAGGCGGCAATCAAGAGGCGAGCGGGGCGTTTCATGGCAATCCTTAAAAACATAGCTAAGTGTTTGAATCCTCAGGTCATTTCCTATATACTGCGCATCTTGGTCGTTTTGACCAAATTTTTTCATCAATTGTTCACGGTGGATGGGGTTGCGACTCCGCTCACCGCATGTGAAAGGTAAGTCATGACTGTCGAAAATATCGATAAGGCCGCTATCATTGCGGATAACGCCCGGGGCCAGAATGATACCGGCTCTCCGGAAGTGCAAGTCGCATTGCTGACTGCGCGCATCAACGAACTCAACGGCCACTTCAAAGCCCATGCCAAGGATCACCACTCCCGTCGTGGCTTGATTATGATGGTCAACCGTCGCAAGAAGCTCTTGTCTTACCTGAAGGGTAAAGACGCGACCCGTTACCGTTCCCTGATCGAGAAACTCGGTCTTCGTAAGTAACTCATTGCGATATTTTATTCCGATTTATCGCTGAAATGCCTGCGTCAGTTCACTGATGCAGGCATTTTGCCTTTTGGCGGTTCGTAATTTAATAGTCGTAAAGATGGCTTGCTGCTTGCGGCAGGTCATTCGTGGTGAGGTGAACGACAGCCCCTGAAAATCTGTCGGCAAAAAAGAAAGGAAACACCGTGTTCAATAAAGTAACCAAAACCTTCCAGTACGGCCAGCATCAGGTCACCCTGGAAACAGGAGAGATCGCTCGCCAAGCCTCCGGCGCAGTCGTCGTGTCGATCGAAGATACCGTCATCCTGGCTACCGTCGTAGCACGCAAGGATGCCAAGCCGGGACAGGATTTTTTCCCGCTTACCGTTGACTACGTGGAAAAAAGCTACGCGGCCGGCCGTATTCCCGGTGGCTTTTTCAAGCGCGAGGGCCGTCCGTCCGAGAAGGAAACTCTCACATCGCGTCTTATCGACCGCCCAATTCGTCCGCTTTTCCCGGAAGGCTATTTGAATGAAGTACAGGTAATCATCCACGTATTGTCGGTCAATCCTGAAATTGATCCTGATATTGCCTCGATGATCGGTGCCTCTGCTGCATTGTGCATCGCCGGCATTCCTTTCAATGGCCCGCTTGGCGCCGCACGCGTTGGCTATGCAAATGGCCAGTACATTCTGAATCCCACGAGCTCCCAGCTTGCGACATCCGAAATGGATCTGGTGGTCGCCGGTACGGAACAGGCAGTCCTGATGGTCGAATCGGAAGCCAACCAGTTGTCAGAAGAGATCATGCTGGGCGCCGTAGTATTCGGCCATGAGCAAATGCAGTCGGTCATCAATGCCATTCATGACCTGGTTCGTGACGGCGGCAAGCCCGAGGTAGAGTGGAGCCCGGCGCCGAAAAACGAAGCGCTGATTGCCCGTGTAACGCAACACGCCGAAGCGAAGCTGCGCGAGGCATATCAGACAAAGGACAAGCAGGCTCGCACAGCCAAGCTCAATGCAGTAACCTCGGAAGTCAATGCCGCCCTGGCCGAAGAAGCTGGTGCTGCAGGCGCGAGCGCGCCGGATGCGGCAGAAGTAGGCAGCATTCTGTTCGACCTCGAGTCGAAAATCGTTCGCTCTCAGATCCTTGAAGGCGAGCCACGGATTGACGGACGCGATACCCGTACGGTACGTCCGATCACAATCCGTACGAGCGTCTTGCCCCGTACCCACGGTTCTGCGTTATTCACCCGCGGCGAAACACAGGCGCTGGTCGTGGCGACACTGGGTACGGCACGCGATGAGCAGAAGATTGACGCCCTGATGGGCGAATACTCCGACCGCTTCATGCTCCACTACAACATGCCCCCGTTCGCCACTGGCGAAACCGGTCGTGTGGGTACGCCGAAGCGGCGTGAAATCGGCCATGGCCGCTTGGCTAAGCGCGCGCTCCAGGCGGCACTTCCGGCACCTGAAGAGTTCAGCTATTCGGTGCGTCTGGTTTCGGAGATCACGGAATCGAACGGTTCTTCGTCGATGGCATCGGTCTGCGGCGGTTGCTTGGCTCTCATGGATGCGGGCGTTCCGATGAAATCGCATGTCGCGGGTATCGCGATGGGGCTGATCAAGGACGGCAGCAAATTTGCCGTGTTGACTGACATTCTGGGCGATGAAGATCATCTCGGCGATATGGACTTCAAGGTTGCGGGTACCGCGACAGGCATTACCGCATTGCAGATGGATATCAAGATCCAGGGTATTACCAAGGAAATCATGCAGGTCGCCCTGGCGCAGGCAAAAGAAGGACGCATGCATATTCTGAGCAAGATGCAGGAAGCCGTTCCGCAAGGCAAGGTGGAACTGTCCAATTTCGCCCCGCGCCTGATTACCATCAAGATCAATCCTGAGAAGATTCGTGACGTGATCGGCAAAGGCGGTGCTGTCATCCGCGCACTGACAGAAGAGACCGGTACGCAGATCGATATCAGCGACGAGGGCGTAGTGACGATTGCGTCGGTGGATGCCGCCGCAGGCCAGGAAGCAAAGCGCCGGATCGAGGAATTGACCGCCTCGGTTGAAGTTGGAAAAACGTACGACGGCACAGTGTTGAAGCTGCTTGATTTCGGCGCGATTGTGCAGGTAATGCCGGGCAAGGATGGTTTGCTGCACATCAGCCAGATCGCGAACGAACGTGTGAATGCGGTCGCCGACTATCTGAAGGAAGGCCAGCAGGTACGGGTCAAGGTTCTCGAAACCGACGATCGCGGTCGCCTGAAATTGTCGATGAAAGCCGCAGTGGCAGAAGAAAATGGTGAAGGCATGCAGCAGTAAGCAGAGCCGCTGTCTTTTCTGAATTGAAGCCGTCCGAAGCGAAAGCTCGGACGGCTTTTTTGTGTGCGCAACATGCAGCGGTTGTCTTTTGCCTTCAGCGTCATGCTAGCTTGATGCTAGGGCATGAGCATGCTTTCGCGAGTGCCCACGTCTGCTTGATTTTGTGGCTTTGCCGCTTCAAACAGTTGGTAGCCGTTCTTCCCGGATTCTTTGGCGATGTACATTGCACTGTCCGCATTCGCCAATAAAGTCTGCACCTCAATGCCATGATCTGGATAGATTGCAATCCCGATGCTCATATTCACTTCGACCGACTGGCAGCGAATCAGCATTGGTTTTGAAATCTCGTTTAGAAGTTTGATAGCGACGTCAACTGCATAACTGCTGTTTGCAAGCTCCTCGATGAGCACATAAAATTCGTCGCCTCCCATGCGGGCGATCTTGTCGGTATGGCGCAGACTATTGCGCAGCCGGCGTGCTGTCTCCCGCAGTACCTCATCACCCGCATCGTGCCCCAACGTATCGTTCACCTCTTTGAATTTATCAAGGTCGATGAAAAACACGGCAAACTTTTTCTGGTGCCGTTGCGCATTGCGCAGTGCCAGTTCAAGATATTCGCTAAAGAGAAATCGGTTCGGTAATGAAGTCAGCCCGTCATAGTGAGCCAGATAACGAATCCGATCTTCCGACGTGCGGCTGTCGATAGCTATGCCCGCAAGGTTTGCACAGATTTCGAGTAGTCGTTTAGTTCTTGCGTTCAGTGCATCACTTTCGCGGAAATAGAGCGCGAATGTTCCAAGAACCTTATTATGCTTCCCGAAAACCGGCCATGAAGCGGATGCCTGCACTCCATGGCGAAGGGCTTGGGCTCGGTAGTTGGCCCAGGTCGGATCCGTGCTTACGTCATTTGCGACAACCGGCTCCGCATGAAAGGCTGCAACGCCACAAGACCCGTTATGAGGACCAATTGGAAGTTGGCCCAGATCAGCAACGAACTCACTGGGCAGGCTGATTGAAATCCTAGGCGATAAGGTGGATTCTTCGACATTCAATAACATGACCGAGCATTTGCCAGTGCCCGACGCGGCTTCCGCAAACTTTGCGAGCGACATCAAGATATCTTGCAAGGGTGCGCCTGTTGCAATCATGTTTAAGATGCGGTTTTCACCCAACTGCAGTTTTTCCGAAAATTTGCGGGAGCTGATATCGCGCACGGTAATTTGCAGAGCCGGTGCGTCCTCATAGGTCAGCCTGCCGGTAGTCAGCTCCGCATGAAAAGCAGTGCCGTCAAGGCGCAACCAAATCTGTTCAAAAAACGGAGAATCAACCTGGCTGTTTTCCGGTTCGTTTGGAAGGCAATTGAGCCAGGCAGAATGAAAATCAGGGTGAATGAACTCAAGCAAGCTTTTGCCGATCAGGCTTTCCGAATCAGTCGACCCAAACAGCCGGCATCCCGCCTGATTGAGCAATGCCAGTTTTCCGTCCAGGAAAACCAGGGTCGCCTCCGGAGCCAGTTCCACCATTTCCCGATAACGCATGACTCTGTCTCCAAGAATGGCGTGGTTGTCATTACAGGCGTCGGTAGCTAAAGCAAAACGTGGATCATCAATTGTCGACATGTCCGCAAACGCGTCGGGGTGAGACTGGAATTGCAAGGGAAGGTGGACTCGTTGCATGGTGTGTTGACATAAACTGATTATTTCCGTTTGGAAACTTGACTGGATGATTAGTTCCAGGAAATTTGTAACCACGTTGTAACGAATGAATTACAAATAAGTAACTCGCGTGGAGCCATGCAGCCAGTAAAGATCACTGCAAATTATTGAGCGAATTTCCGGACCATTTGTTGTCTTCAATCAACTTAAGGGCAAAACAGGAATGCGTTCATCTTGGGGCTTGGCGGAAGAACGCCGCTTCTGGCGCACACAACAGACTGCTCGGCAGTGGCGTACAATAAGTTTCATTTTTTGCCATGGAGTTTCGCAATGCGAGCCATTGAAATAGTCAAGCCAGGAGCACCTGATGTTTTACAACCCTGCGTTCGGCCTGTCCCGGTTTTGAAGGACGGCGAGGTGCTCATCAAAGTGCATGCTGCAGGAGTAAATAGACCAGATGTCATTCAGCGACTGGGTCATTATCCTGTGCCGCCTGGCGCTTCCGATTTGCCCGGACTTGAAGTGGCTGGTGAAATCGTCGATGGCAATGTGGCGGATAGCGGATTCAAAATCGGCGACATGGTGTGCGCCCTCGTCCAGGGTGGAGGTTATGCAGAATACTGCAGTGCCCCGGTTCAGCAATGTTTGCCCGTGCCGGCGGGACTGACGGCTGTTGAAGCCGCTTCGCTGCCGGAAACGTTCTTTACGGTGTGGAGTAATGTGTTCGACCGTGCCAGGTTATCCGGCAAGGATACCCTCCTGGTGCAGGGCGGAACTTCGGGAATTGGCGTCACTGCAATACAGATCGCCAAAGCAATGGGACACACGGTTTTTGCGACAGCCGGATCCGATGAAAAATGTCGCGCTTGCGAAGCACTCGGTGCCGACAAGGCTATCAATTACCGTACCGAAGACTTTGTGGCGGCGGTTAAAACACTGACTGGCGGCCGAGGGGTTGACGTCATTCTTGATATGGTCGGCGGCGAATACATTGCGCGCGAGATCGATTGTTTGGCGGACGACGGGCGGCTTTCTTTGATTGCCCTGCTTGGCGGTTCCAAGGCCACCGTTGACCTCGGACAGGTGCTTCGTCGACGCCTGACGCTGACAGGTTCGACCTTGCGGCCACGATCCATTGCCTTCAAGGCCGAGATTGCTGCCAACCTACGCAAAAACGTATGGCCCTTACTTGAATCCAAGGCAATCAAGCCGGTAATTTTCAAGGTGTTTCCGCTTGAGCAGGCTGCGCAAGCCCATGCATTGATGGAAGCCAGTACCCATATCGGAAAGATCATGCTTCAAGTCGCCCGGTAATCCGATAAAGTAAGTTAATCAATGGGACTTTCCGGTCATGCGGTGCAGCAGTTTGACCGTATGGGACGCCACGCGCTAGAATGCCGGGTTATTGAAATTTTGGGGTCTTATGCGTCGCAAACTCATCGCCGGAAACTGGAAAATGAACGGCAGCCTCGCTGCAAATGGCAATTTACTGGCGTCAATAAAAGCCGGATTGCCTGGTTCAGCATGTGACGTAGCCGTCTGTGTTCCGGCAGTTTATTTGGCACAGACCCAATCCGAACTCTCTGGTTCCAAAATTGCATGGGGCGGACAGGACGTGTCGGCGCACGAGTCGGGCGCATACACCGGTGAAGTATCTGCCACAATGCTGCGCGATGTGGGATGCCGGTATGTCATTGTTGGACACTCGGAACGCCGGTCTTATCACAATGAAAGTGATGAGGTGGTTGCTCGCAAGGCATTGCGTGCGGCAGCATCGGGGCTTACGCCGATCATCTGTGTGGGCGAGTCGCTCGAGGAGCGCGAGTCGGGGGAAACCGATGAAGTCGTCGCGCGGCAAATCGATGCGGTGCTTGCCGTCATGGATGAGGAAAGTCTCAAGGGCGTTGTCGTGGCATACGAACCTGTATGGGCCATCGGCACGGGCAAGACGGCGACACCGCAAATGGCCCAGGATGTACACGCTTTTCTTCGGCAACGGTTGGGGGCAAAGAGCGTGGTGGCTGGAGAGAAAGTCAGAATTTTATACGGCGGCAGCATGAAGCCGGACAATGCAAAAGAATTGCTTTCAATGCCGGATATTGATGGTGGTTTGATAGGCGGAGCGTCCCTGAAGGCATCCGATTTTCTGGCAATAGTCAACGCCGCTTGAGAATCTGCGCGCGAATCTTATATACATGTTAGGACTTAAGTAATGAACGCATTGTTCACTTTCATCATTGTGCTCCAGGTCGTATCGGCACTGGTTATTATCGGACTTGTGCTGATACAGCATGGTAAAGGCGCGGACATGGGGGCTGCTTTTGGTTCTGGTGCTTCCGGCAGTCTTTTCGGTGCGACGGGCTCATCAAATTTCCTGTCCAAGTTCACAGGGGTGGCCGCAGCCGTATTCTTCTCTGCAACACTGGCACTCGCTCTCATCGGTAACAAGTACGGAGCATCCAATACTGGTGTGATGGATAGATTGCCTGCAAGTACCGTCCCTGCAGCGCCCGCTGCCGGGTCATCTGCCCCTGCTGCTGGTGCGCCCGCCGCCAATGCACCAGTTCCGGCGAACGTTGCTCCATCGACGCCTGCTCCTGCCCCAGCATCGCCAGCCGCTGGCGGCCAGGCAAATCAAATCCCGAAGTAGGTATTTCTACTAGGGGCAATTTCCTTGATTTGATGTAATTGTGCGTTGAACAAAGAGGGTGAAACGAGGTAAAATAGCGGACTTTAGCCGACGTGGTGAAATTGGTAGACACGCTATCTTGAGGGGGTAGTGGCGAAAGCTGTGCGAGTTCGAGTCTCGCCGTCGGCACCAAACGAACAAAGCCAGCAAGGGGTATGCCCGAGCTGGCTTTTTGTCGAGGAAGTCGTTGTTTGATTTGGCGGTTGCTGGCAAATCACTCAATTAACCCAACTTATCCGCTCGCTATGGTAAACCTCGAAAATTATTTCCCTATCTTGCTTTTTATTCTGGTTGGTATCGGGGTCGGTGTCGTACCCCAGGTGCTGGGTCGTGTACTTGGACCCCATAGGCCAGACGTAGCGAAGTTGTCGCCCTACGAGTGCGGCTTCGAGGCATTCGAGGATGCGCGCATGAAATTTGATGTGCGTTACTACCTGGTTGCCATTCTTTTCATTTTGTTCGATCTTGAGACTGCGTTCTTCTTCCCCTGGGGTGTCGCGATGCGAGATCTCGGCTGGCAAGGCCTCGTGACGATGCTGATTTTCATCCTCGAGTTCCTGGTCGGCTTCTGGTACATCTGGAAAAAGGGCGCTCTCGATTGGGAGTAAGTCATGTCTATTGAAGGTGTATTGAACGAAGGGTTTGTTACGACGACAGCTGATAAGCTGATCAACTGGACCCGAACCGGCTCTTTGTGGCCGATGACCTTTGGCCTCGCATGCTGCGCTGTGGAGATGATGCATGCCGGCGCTTCCCGCTATGACCTTGACCGGTTCGGCATTGTTTTTCGCCCATCTCCGCGCCAGTCCGATGTGATGATCGTCGCAGGTACGCTGTGCAACAAGATGGCGCCCGCACTGCGGAAGGTGTATGACCAGATGGCCGAGCCGCGATGGGTCATCTCCATGGGGACCTGCGCCAATGGCGGCGGCTATTACCACTATTCGTATTCGGTTGTGCGCGGATGTGATCGCATCGTGCCGGTCGACGTGTATGTGCCCGGGTGCCCACCGACCGCGGAAGCACTCCTGTATGGAATCCTGCAGTTGCAGAACAAGATTCGTCGCACCAATACCATTGCGCGCTGATTGCGCATCTCATTGAAGCATATGACCACGAAACTAGAAACTCTCGAAGCAGCCTTGCGTAATACGCTTGGAGACCACATATCGGACCTGACTGTGGCGTTGGGTGAAGTGACCGTGGTCGTCAAGGCTTCGTCGTACTTGACGGCGATGCGCAACTTGCGCGATCACGCTGACCTGCGTTTCGATGAAATGATGGACCTGTGCGGCGTTGATTACTCGACTTACCGAGATGGCGCATGGGAAGGGCCGCGATTTGCAGTTGTGTCTCATCTCCTGTCCACCTCCCATAATTGGCGTGTGCGTGTGCGTGTGTTCGCGCCGGATGACGATTTGCCGGTGGTCGCGTCGATGACAGAAGTGTGGTCCACAGCCAATTGGTACGAGCGTGAAGCGTTCGATTTCTTCGGTATCCTCTTCGAGGGTCATAACGACTTGCGCCGTATTCTCACAGACTACGGTTTCATCGGACATCCGTTCCGGAAAGATTTCCCGGTTACCGGTTACGTCGAGATGCGTTATGACCCGCAGCAAAAGCGCGTGATCTATCAGCCTGTGACGATTGACCCGCGTGAGATTACGCCACGAGTGATCCGTGAAGAAAATTACGGGATGAAATAATGGCTGAAATCAAGAATTACACACTGAACTTCGGTCCCCAGCATCCGGCTGCGCATGGTGTATTGCGGCTCGTGCTGGAACTGGATGGCGAGGTTATTCAACGTGCGGATCCGCATATCGGGCTGTTGCATCGTGCGACCGAAAAGCTGGCAGAGCAAAAGACCTATTTGCAGGCATTGCCCTACATGGATCGTCTCGACTATGTGTCGATGATGTGCAACGAGCATGGGTATGTGCTTGCGATCGAGAAGCTGCTTGGTCTTGAAGTGCCTTTGCGCGCGCAGTACATCCGCGTCATGTTCGACGAGATCACGCGCCTTCTGAACCATTTGCTGTGGATTGGTGCGCATGCACTGGACGTCGGCGCGATGGCAGTCTTTCTGTACGCATTCCGCGAACGTGAAGACCTGATGGATTGCTACGAAGCGGTATCCGGTGCTCGTATGCATGCGGCCTATTATCGGCCGGGTGGCGTCTATCGCGACCTGCCCGACGCAATGCCGCAGTACAAGGCATCGGTGGTGCGCAATGAAAAATCGGTAAGGCAGCTGAACGAGAACCGTCAGGGTTCGCTGCTGGACTTTATCGAGGACTTCACCAATCGTTTCCCCGGTTATGTCGATGAGTACGAAACTCTGTTGACCGACAACCGCATATGGAAGCAGCGATTGGTCGGTGTTGGCGTCGTATCGCCGGAGCGTGCCAAGGCAATGGGTTTTACCGGGCCGATGCTTCGTGGCTCCGGTGTCGAATGGGATCTGCGCAAGAAGCAGCCATACGAGGTGTATGACCTTCTCGATTTTGATATTCCCGTCGGCGTGAACGGCGACTGTTATGACCGCTATCTGGTGCGTATCGAAGAAATGCGTCAGTCGAACAGGATCATCAAGCAGTGCATCGAATGGCTGCGTAACAACCCTGGCCCTGTCATCACCGGCAATCACAAGGTGGCGCCACCTGACCGCGTGAGCATGAAGTCCAACATGGAAGAGCTCATTCACCACTTCAAGCTGTTCCAGGAAGGATTCCACGTACCTCAGGGCGAGGCCTATTCGGCGATTGAACATCCGAAGGGTGAATTTGGAATCTATATCGTGTCGGATGGCGCAAACAAACCATACCGCCTCAAGATCCGTGCGCCTGGATTTGCGCATCTGCAGGGACTCGATGAAATGGCCAAAGGCCACATGATCGCGGATGCAGTGACGATCATCGGAACACAGGACATCGTATTTGGCGAAATCGACCGCTGAGAGCGGGACGATATTAAAGGCAACAATCATGCTGTTATCAGAACAAGCGTACAAGTTGATCGATCGCGAACTCGCGAAGTTTCCGGCGGACCAGAAACAATCTGCGGTAATGGCCGCGCTCGCAATCGCACAGGACGAGAAAGGTTGGCTCGCTCCTGAAGTGATGCAGGCCGTGGCGGAGTATCTCGGCATGGCGCCGATCGCCGTTCAGGAAGTGGCGACTTTCTACAACATGTACAACACCAAGCCGGTCGGCAAGCACAAGATTTCGGTTTGCACCAATTTGCCTTGTGCACTGTCCGGCGGCGAAAAGGCTGCCGAGTATCTCAAGCAGAAACTCGGCGTGGATTTCAAGGACACGACGCCTGACGGTCACTTCACGTTGATCGAGGGTGAATGCATGGGGGCTTGCGGCGACGCGCCGGTCATGCTGGTGAATAACAAGCGCATGTGCAGCTTCATGTCGAACGATAAGATCGATGCGCTGGTGGAGGAATTGAAACGATGACTAGTCTGCATGACCGTCATATCAATCCGCTCATCCTGGCTGGCCTGGATGGCAATAACTGGCATCTGGCCGATTATGTGAAGCGCGGTGGCTACGAATCGCTGAAACGGATTCTCACTGAAAAAATCACGCCGGAACAGGTGATTGCGGAGCTGAAGGCGTCCTCCTTGCGTGGACGTGGTGGTGCTGGTTTTCCTACCGGCCTCAAATGGAGTTTCATGCCTCGGCAATTTCCCGGGCAAAAGTACCTCGTATGCAATACGGACGAAGGCGAGCCGGGCACGTTCAAGGATCGGGACATCATTCGCTTTAACCCGCATGCCCTGATTGAAGGCATGGCCATCGGCGCCTATGCGATGGGCATCACCGTGGGATACAACTATATTCACGGCGAGGTCTGGGCCGAGTATGCCCGCTTTGAAGAAGCGCTGGAAGAGGCTCGCGCGGCCGGATTCCTGGGCGACAGGATCATGGGTAGCGACTTCAGCTTCCAGTTGCATGCATTTCACGGCTACGGCGCGTACATCTGCGGGGAAGAAACCGCCTTGCTCGAATCGATCGAAGGCAAGAAAGGACAGCCGCGCTTCAAGCCGCCTTTTCCTGCCAGCTATGGTTTGTACGGAAAGCCGACGACGATCAACAATACCGAGACATTCGCGGCGGTGCCGTTTGTCTTCCGCATGGGCGGCGAAGCGTATGCCGCGCTGGGCAAGCCGAACAACGGCGGCACCAAGATTTTCTCGATGTCGGGCGACGTTGCAAGGCCGGGCAACTATGAAGTGCCACTCGGTACACCGTTCGCTAAACTCCTTGAGTTGGCCGGAGGCATGCGGGACGGAAAGAAGATCAAGGCTGTCATACCGGGAGGCTCGTCGATGCCGGTGCTCACCGGTGACGTCATGATGGCCACCGACATGGACTACGATTCGATCGCGAAAGCGGGTTCGATGCTCGGTTCTGGCGCGGTAATCGTCATGGATGAAACCCGTTGCATGGTGAAGTCGCTGTTGCGCCTGTCCTATTTCTATTTCGAGGAGTCGTGCGGACAATGCACGCCGTGCCGCGAGGGCACCGGCTGGCTGTACCGCATGGTCCATCGAATCGAGCACGGCGAAGGCCGCGCGTCGGATCTGGACATGCTGAATTCGATCGCCGACAACATCCAGGGGCGCACTATCTGCGCATTGGGTGATGCGGCCGCGATGCCGGTTCGCGCGATGATCAAGAATTTCCGCGACGAATTTGAATATCACATCGAACACAAGCACTGTCTGGTGCCGTCGTACGTTTGATGTCTGCATGGCGTGCCGATGCACGCCGATTTCCGGAATGATGCGATGCGCACCGCGCATCCGAAAACACTTGGGCGAATGCCATGGTTGAAATAGAAATAGACGGAAAAAAAGTAGAGGTGCAGGAAGGCAGCATGGTGATGGATGCGGCCAACAAGCTTGGCACTTACATCCCCCATTTTTGCTATCACAAGAAATTGTCGATCGCGGCGAACTGCCGCATGTGCCTGGTTGAAGTCGAAAAGGCTCCCAAGCCATTGCCTGCATGCGCCACACCGGTGACTGCCGGGATGATCGTGCGCTCGCAAAGCGACAAGGCGGTCAAAGCCCAGAAGGGCGTGATGGAGTTCCTGCTGATCAATCACCCGCTCGACTGCCCGATCTGCGATCAGGGCGGGGAATGCCAGTTGCAGGATCTGGCCGTGGGCTATGGACCTTCCTCGTCGCGGTATGACGAAGAGAAACGTGTCGTGGTGCCGAAAGATGTCGGCCCGCTGATTTCCACGCGCGAGATGAGCCGCTGCATCCACTGTACCCGCTGCGTGCGCTTCGGGCAGGAGATTGCGGGTGTGATGGAGTTCGGCATGTTGAATCGTGGCGAACATGCGGAAATCACGACGTTCGTCGACAAGGCGGTGACGTCTGAAATCTCGGGCAACATGATTGACTTGTGCCCGGTCGGTGCATTGACGTCAAAACCGTTTCGGTACAGCGCGCGTTCCTGGGAGCTGTCACGCCGCAAGTCGGTCAGCCCGCATGATGGCCTCGGCTCGAATCTGATTGTGCAGGTCAAGGGTGCGAAAGTCATGCGCGTGCTGCCGCTCGAGAACGAAGCGGTGAACGAGTGCTGGTTGTCGGATCGCGACCGCTTTTCCTATGAAGGCCTGAACAGCGAAGAACGGCTTACAGCGCCGATGATCAAGCAGGGCGGACGTTGGCAGGAAACGGACTGGCAAACCGCGCTTGAGTATGTGGCCCATGGTCTCAAAAACATCAAGCATGAGCATGGTGCCGATGCAATTGCCGCACTCGCGACGCCGTACTCCACGCTGGAAGAGCTTGCATTACTGCAAAAACTGGTCCGGGACCTCGGCTCGGACAATGTCGATTTTCGTCTGCGCCAATCGGACTTCTCGCTGGACGGAAAGGTCACGCCGTGGCTTGGCATGCCGATCCAGGAAATCGACCAACTGAAGCGAGTCCTCATCATCGGCTCCTTCCTGCGCAAGGATCACCCGTTACTGGCTGCCCGTCTGCGTCATGCAACCAAGCGCGGCGCAAGAATCAGTCTTTTGCATGGAGCCGACCAGGACTTGCTGATGCCGGTGACCAGCAAGATGATTGCTGCGCCGTCGGCATGGCTGTCGGCACTCGGCGAAATCATCGTGGCTATCGCGCAAACGAAAGGGATCGCAGCGCCTGCCGGATTCGAGAATGTGACGCCCTCGGCAGCTGCCAGGGAGACTGCGGCGAACCTGCTGTCCGGAGAGCCGAAGGCGGTTTTCCTCGGTAACGCGGTCGTGCATCATCCGCAGGCATCGAAGCTGCATGCCGCGGCACAGTGGATCGCCCAGCAAACCGATGCAAAATTCGGCTATCTGACCGAGGGCGCGAACACCGTCGGCGGCTACATTGCCAATGCCATCCCGCGCCAGGGCGCAAATGCGCAGGCGTTGTTTGCTCAGCCTCGCAAGGCATACGTACTGCTGCATGCCGAACCTGAACTCGATACGGCAAATCCGCAATTGGCACGCAGGGCACTTGACCAGGCGGAAATGGTCGTCGCGTTGTCGCCTTTCAAGCACGGTCTCGAGTATGCAGATGTCCTGCTGCCGGTTGCTCCATTCTCGGAAACGTCCGGTACATTCGTCAGCAGCGAAGGCCGGGTGCAAAGCTTCAACGGCACCGTCAGGCCGCTCGGCGAAACACGGCCGGCATGGAAGGTGATGCGCGTGCTTGGAAACCTGCTCGGACTGCAAGGATTCGAATTCGATACGTCGGAGGCGGTGCGCAACGAAATTTTCGGTGTTGGTTCCATTGCGGACATCGACCTGGCGCAGCTTCTCAACAATCTTGCCGACGTGGCGCCGCAACCGGCGGGTGCCGTATCCGGAGAGGCCGGGATCGAGCGCCTTGCCGATGTTCCGACTTATTTTTCGGATGCGATCGTCCGGCGTGCGCATGCACTGCAGCAGACCGCTGAAGCGGAGGCGCCGAAGGCATGGCTGTCCCCCGCGCTCGCGCAGCATATCGGTGTGACCACCGGCAACCAGGTCAGAGTGCGGCAAGGCGAGGGTAGTGCGGTCCTGACGGCAGCGGTTGACGGCGGCTTGCCGGATGGGGTGGTGCGCATTTCGGCGGCGCATCCGTCTACTGCCGGTCTGGGACCGATGTTCGGTCCGCTGAGCGTGGAGCGAGCATGATGGATCAGATGTTTACAACCATCCACAGCACCGGACAGGGTTGGTTCGGCTTCTTTTGGCCGCTGGTCTGGAACACGATCAAGATCGTCGCGATTGTGCTGCCGCTGATGGGCTGCGTTGCCTACCTGACGCTATGGGAACGCAAGATGATCGGCTGGATGCATGCTCGCATAGGCCCGAATCGTGTCGGTCCGGGGGGCTTGCTGCAGCCGATTGCCGATGCCTTGAAGCTGCTGCTGAAGGAGATCATCGTGCCCGCGCGCGCCAATACGGCGCTGTTCGTCATCGCTCCGATCATGACCATCATGCCTGCACTTGCTGCATGGGCCGTGGTGCCGTTCGGGCCGGACAGGGCGCTGGCGAATGTGAATGCCGGCCTGCTGTTCATCATGGCCATCACGTCGATGGAAGTGTACGGCGTCATCATCGCCGGCTGGGCGTCGAACTCGAAGTATGCGTTCCTCGGAGCGATGCGCGCATCCGCGCAGATGGTTTCCTATGAAATCGCCATGGGTTTTGCGCTGGTGATCGTGTTGATGGTGTCCGGCACCTTGAATCTGACGGAAATCGTCATGGTTCAAAACAAGGGATACTTTGCCGACATCGGCTTGACCTTCCTTTCGTGGAACTGGTTGCCGCTGCTGCCGATTTTCGTGATCTACGTTATTTCGGGTATCGCCGAAACAAACCGGCATCCGTTCGACGTGGTGGAAGGCGAATCGGAAATCGTCGCGGGTCACATGGTTGAATATTCGGGCATGTCGTTCGCAATGTTCTTCCTGGCCGAATACGCCAACATGATCCTGATTTCGGCACTGGCGTCGCTGCTGTTCCTCGGTGGCTGGGCGGCGCCGGTCGCGCTTCTCGACTGGATACCAGGCTGGATCTGGCTCGGCATCAAGACCTTCTTTGTCGTATCGCTGTTCATCTGGGCGCGCGCGTCATTCCCGCGCTACCGCTATGACCAGATCATGCGCCTCGGCTGGAAAGTTTTCATTCCGCTGACGCTTGCATACCTGGTCATCGTCGCGTTCTGGATACATTCGCCCTGGAATATTTGGGATTGAGACATTTTGTTTATTCGCTGAGCGGGCGGCAAATGAATCGCCGCTACGCTGGCAAATGGAAGAACTAGAGGCACGCAAATGCAAGCCATTAAAGATTTTTTCGGCAGCCTGATGCTGCGCGAACTGGTCAAGGGCCTTGCCCTGACCGGACGTTATATGTTTGCCCGCAAGATCACCGTGCAATTTCCGGAGGAAAAGACGCCGATGTCGCCACGCTTCCGTGGATTGCATGCGCTGCGTCGTTATCCCAACGGGGAAGAACGTTGCATCGCCTGCAAATTGTGTGAAGCAGTCTGCCCGGCGATGGCGATCACGATCGAATCGGAGCAGCGGGACGACGGCACCCGCCGTACGACACGGTACGATATCGACTTGACCAAATGCATTTTCTGCGGCTTCTGTGAGGAGTCCTGCCCGGTCGATTCAATCGTGGAAACGAATACGCTGGAATATCACGGCGAAAAGCGCGGTGACCTTTACTACACCAAGGAAATGCTGCTGGCGGTAGGCGACCGCTACGAGAAGGAAATTGCCGCTTCACGGGCAGCAGATGCCGCTTATCGTTAATCCGGCACTGATATAGCCATTTCTTTTAGTCGACCATGGAATTTCAAACTGCCCTGTTTTACGCGTTCTCGGCGATCCTGATCTTCGCCGCAATGCGGGTAATCACCGATCGCAATCCGGTACATGCCGCATTGTTTCTCGTGCTGTCGTTCTTTTCGGCGGCGGCCATCTGGCTGCTGCTGCGGGCCGAGTTCCTGGCGATCGTCCTCGTGCTTGTCTACGTGGGCGCAGTGATGGTTCTGTTCCTGTTCGTCGTGATGATGGTCGACATCAACATCGGCAAGATGCGTGAAGGGTTCTGGGGATATTTCCCGCTGGCGGCCACGATCGGGGTGGTGATCGTCCTCGAGATGGCCGCCGTGCTGTTGCATGGTTTTCGCATGGATGCTGAAGCACCGGCCCACTCGGCAAACATCGGCAATACCAAGGAGCTTGGCAAGCTGATCTACACCGAGTACGTGTACGCCTTCGAAATCGCCGCAGTCATTTTGCTGGTCGCCATTGTTGCAGCCGTCGCGCTGACGATGCGCAAGCGTAAGGACAGCAAGTATTTCGATCCGGCTGCCGCGGTAAAAGTAAAGCGTGGTGACCGCGTCCGCATGGTGAACATGAAATCGGAATCGGAACGCGCGAACGGCGGCACATCTGCACCTGTGCCAGCCGCAGATAAATAACAAGGGAGCGCCTCGTGGCATTAACGCTTGCACATTACCTGATTCTTGGCGCGATCCTTTTCGCGATCTCGATCGTCGGTATTTTCCTGAACCGCAAAAACGTCATTGTTCTGCTGATGGCAATTGAACTGATGCTTTTGGCAGTCAACATGAACTTCATCGCCTTTTCTTACTATCTCGGCGATGCAGCTGGACAGATTTTCGTTTTCTTCATCCTGACGGTGGCCGCTGCGGAATCCGCGATCGGCCTGGCGATTCTCGTTGCGTTGTTCCGCAACCTGGACACCATCAATGTGGAAGACCTGGACAGCCTTAAAGGCTAATTACAAAAAACAAACGCAAGGTTCATTATGGCGGGGCAACTTAACCCTAATCTGCTGTTGGCTGTGCCGTTGGCACCTCTCGTCGGCTCTGCGATTGCCGGCTTGTTCGGCACAAAATTTCTGGGCAATAAAATTGGACGTACGGCGTCGCACAGTGTGACGATCCTGGGCGTTCTCATTTCCCTCATCATTTCCGTTCACACGCTGCTGGCGGTGCTGGATGGCGCGAGCTACAGTGGAACAATCTATGAGTGGATGAGGGTGGGGGACATCACGCTCGAAATTGGCTTTCTGGTCGACAGCCTGACGGCAATGATGATGTGCGTCGTCACCTTCGTTTCCCTGATGGTGCATATCTATACCATCGGCTATATGAAGGACGACGAGGGCTATAACCGATTCTTCTCCTATATCTCGCTGTTCACTTTCTCGATGTTGATGCTCGTCATGAGCAACAACTTCCTGCAGTTGTTCTTCGGTTGGGAAGCGGTCGGCCTCGTTTCCTACCTCCTGATCGGGTTCTGGTACACCAAGCCGACCGCCATATTTGCAAACATGAAGGCCTTTCTGGTCAATCGCGTCGGCGACTTCGGCTTCATTCTCGGCATCGGACTCCTGCTGGCCTATGCCGGCTCGATGAATTACCAGGAAGTGTTCGCACGCAGCAGCGAACTTGCCGCATGGACTCTGCCTGGGACCGATTGGATGTTGT
>NZ_DAIUCO010000080.1:0-19294 GCF_036846085.1 Noviherbaspirillum sp.
CCCTGCGAGGGGGAGGGAACCTTTCCAATATGTTTGTTGAAGCGAAAGCGATTCGTGCACAGCCGATCAAATAAACGCATCATCGCCCTTCGATCCCAGCAGGATCTGGCCTTCATCCGCGAGGCGCCGCACGATCTGCAGAATCTCCTTCTGCTGCGCCTCCACCTCCGACAGCCGCACCGGACCTTTCGACTCCAGGTCTTCCCGCATCATCTCGGCGGCACGCTGCGACATGTTCTTGAAGATCTTCTCCCGCAAGTCCTGGCCGGCGCCCTTGAGCGCGACGATCAGCGACTCGGACTGCACTTCGCGCAGCAGCAGCTGGATGCCGCGGTCATCGATGTCGATGATATTCTCGAACACGAACATCTCGTCCATGATCTTTTGTGCCATGTCGTTGTCGTAGTTTTTCAGGTTGTCCATCACCGAGCTTTCAAGCTCGCCCGACAGGAAGTTGAGAATCTCGGCGGCGGCACGCACGCCACCGATCGGCTTCTTCTTCAGGTTCTCGTTGCCGGTCAGGAGCTTGGTCAGCACTTCGTTCAGTTCGCGCAGCGCGGTAGGCTGGATGCCGTCCAGCGTGGCAATGCGCAGCACCACATCGTTGCGCAGGCGTTCCGTGAAATAGGTGAGCACTTCGCAGGCGTGATAGCGCTCCAGGTGGACCAGGATGGTAGCAATGATCTGGGGATGCTCGTTCCGGATCAGGTCGGCCACGGATTGTGCATCCATCCATTTCAGGCTTTCGATCCCGCTGGCATCGCGCGTGCCGAGAATGCGGCTCAGCAGGGAAGCCGCCTTGTCCTCGCCGAGCGCCTTGGTCAGGACAGTACGGATGTATTCGTCGGAATCGACCCCGAGCGATGTGTTCTGCTCGGTCTCGGTACGGAAGTCGTCCAGCACCGCTTCGAGCTGCTCGCTCGGCACGGCTTTCATGCCGGACATGGCCGCACCCAGGCGCTGCACCTCGCGGGGGCCCAGATATTTCATTACTTCGGCTGCTTCCTCCTCGCCCAATGCGAGCATGAGGATGGCGCCTTTCAGGACACCGTCGTCACTCATTTCCCACCCACGCCTTCACAACATTGGCCACCATCTTCGGATCATTCCTCGCCAGCGTCTTTGCCGCATCCAGGTTGTCCTGGTAGGTGCGCGGGCGGGTTCCCATCGGTTCGGTATCGTGCGATAGCTGGACCACGACATCCTCCGGTTCCGGCAGCGCCGCCGGAGGCGGCGGCATCAGTTCGCCACCAATGCGCGCGAGCAGGGGTTTCAATACCTTGAAGAACAGGTACAGCAGCACCAGCCCGGCCACCAGATATTTGCCGACGGTCAGCGCCAGGTCCTGCATGCCGGGCTGCTTCCAGATCGGCGGCTCGACGATGGCTTCCTTCACCGGCTGGGCGAAGGGGCTGTTCACCACGTTCAGGCTGTCGCCGCGTTCCTTGTTGAATCCCATTGCCTCCCTGACCAGGTCGGTGATCTGGGTCTTCTCTGCCTCGGACAGCGGCTTCATCGTCACCTTGCCGGCCTTGTCGACCTCTTTCTTGTAATTGACCACTACCGCCACCGACAGCCGCTTGACGCCGCCCATCGGCTGTTGCACGTAGCGCACAGTCTTGTCGACTTCATAATTGACGGTCATGTCTTTCTGAACCGCCGCCGGCGCGGCTCCGGCGACCGGCGCCGGCGCACCCGCTGCGGGTGCCGTCAGCGGTGCGGTAGAAGGAGCCGGTGGCTGGTTCGACAGCGCTCCCGGCACGCCCGAAGCGGTAGCGCCGCTGCCGTTGACCGATTCGCTGCTTTGCTGGCTGCGTATTGCCGACGCGGCCGGTGTCTGGTTCGGCTTGTAAATTTCCGCCGCCTGCTCGCTATGCGAAAAATCGATATCGGCAGTCGCCTCCGCACGTACATTGTCCGGACCGAGTATCGGGGTGAGGATCGATTCGATGCGCTTGACGATGCTCTGCTGGAGTTCGTCGACATACTTCAGCTGGCTCGGATCGAGCGTATTGCCGTTGGCGTTCCTGCCGGCATCCGACAACAGGGTGCCGTTCTGGTCCACGACGGTGACGTTCTTGATCGGCAGGTCCGGCACGCTGCTGGCCACCAGGTGCACGATGGCGCTGACCTGTTGCGGGTCCATCGTCCGGCCTGCATGCAGGTTCAGCAATACCGACGCGGTCGGTTTCTGCTGGTCGCGCACGAAGACCGATGCTTTCGGCAGGGCGAGATGCACGCGGGCCGCCTGCACCGCCGCAACCGATTGGATCGAGCGGGCCAGCTCACCTTCCAGCGCACGCTGGAAATTGACCTGCTCATGGAACTGGGATACGCCCAGCTTCTGGTTCTCCATCAGCTCGAAACCGACGCTGCCGCCCTTGGGCAAGCCCTGCGATGCCAGCTTGAGGCGTGCATCATGGACCTGCTCGGCCGGCACCAGGATGGCGCCACCGCCTTCGGCGAATTTGTATGGGACATTCATCTGCTGCAACGCAGCGACGATGGCACCGCCGTCGCGGTCCGAGAAGTTGGCGAACAACACGCGGTATTCGGGCTGCTTGCCCCACATCCAGACGGCGGCCATGACAGCGACGACAGCCGCCACGCCGAGCATGAGAAAGAAATTTCGTCCACCGGTGGTCTGCGCAAAGCCGACCAGTCCGGGAGTGACAGCGCCGTCCGCTGCTACTGCCATGATGCGCCTCCCGTGATGAAGTTATCAGTGATCGTTTTGGTCATGATTGTCTAGCCAGATTGCCTTAGCGTGAATTGTCAACTCCCCGGCGATATTTGATCGGCGGAATAGAGCGTTCTTTTTGCTGCTTATCGTCCGAAGGCAGGCGCGCAGGGCTGGTAAGGTAGCGGTGTGAAAAATTGCCGTCATGGCGCGTGCCGGACGGTTCAGCGAAGGAGGACGAAATAATGAAAGTCGGCATCGATACCGGACGCATCGAAGCGATGGTGGCGCAGCTGAAAGCCGCCGCAACGCGTCCGCAAGGCGGCATCAATGGCATTCAGGATGGTGTGGCGACCGGCGAGCCGGTGGCGAAGGCGGATTTCGCCGACGCGCTGAAAGCCAGTCTCGACCAGGTGAACAGCGCCCAGAAGAAATCGGAAACCCTCGGCAAGCAATTCGCCATGGGCGACGACAGCGTGAACCTGTCGGACGTCATGATCTCGATGCAGAAAGCCAGCATCTCCTTCCAGGCGACGGTGCAGGTGCGGAACAAGCTCGTGTCCGCGTATCAGGACATCATGAATATGCAGGTGTAACGCGCAAGCGCGTGACCACGACGCTCACGCGGCGCCAACACTTCTATCGACTTCAGAAATCGTCACTTCAACAGTCTGTTCTATCTCCGGCAACGGTCGGCCATCATTGGTGAAGAACCATCCTGTAACAGCTGGATTCGGCCCACATTTCCATTTCCAATGCTGCTAGAGGCACTTACTTTTTCGCGAATTACCGGGTTGCGCTCTGCAATCGACTGCCACGTCGCCCACCGTTAATTCAGACAGGTATATTGCATTTATTTCATCTTTCTTAGGTAGAATCGGCCCTCTTTGATTTATTTCATAGACAGGGCCGCAACCGATGTTGGAATGCACATTTGAATTGAATGACAAACCGATGAGCGCATTGAAATGCGGCTTTTGGTATTTTCCAGCGTTTTCCGGCAAAGGCGACGCTGTGAATAAAAAAGTAGTGCTTGTGGCGCCGGCTTTGGCGCGATCCCACCCGGGGCTTACTTTGTTGTTGATCGTGAATCCGGAGGGCTCATGGGGCCGCTCTATGATTTGTTTAATGGAAGGCGCGAGTGGTTTTCATTATTGGCCGACGACGGCAAGATTGACGACGAAACGTTCTGCGATAAAGTTGCGCGCACGAGCTTTCGGCTTCACCCGAAAGGCCCATCGGGAGAAAGCCAGGGATGCATCGTCATCGAAGAGGCGCATCGTTTCCCTGACCTGCGCGCACTTTTGAAAACCGCACGCGTTGCACAGATCCCCGGCAGTAGATACACAACATATGCCCGAGTGATGGTCCGATGAAACGGAGTGTTCTGTTTGTATTGTGGCTACTGGCTGGAACATCGGCATTACTTTGGACTTTCTATAATCTCCTGATCGGCGTTGCGTTTTCCGAAGCGCTGTGGACTTTCTATTTCCATCTCTTGGACCAGGAAGATATGGGCCTCGCATCGGACTTGGAAATTCTGACCGTGCTCTTGGTCGGGTTCATCCTTTCGTATTGGATAGGAAGTCGCTATCTTCACGCCGATATGGAAAGTAGGCGACGCTTCGAACATCGGTTCTGGATGATTGTCGGCACCATCGGATTTATCTACTGGTGGAAGAATGCTTCGACAGCCATCCCATTCTCGGAGATGGTTGAGGACATTTATTATCGTATGGTCGACGAACCCACTGATCATATGCTGGTGGCTAATCTTGAATTTCTTACGGTGGTCGTGATGGGTGTTTGCCTGTCTTGGCTAGTCGATCGACTGGTACGCATGGTCAATGCGCATATTGCGTCCCGGAAAAGCTGAAGACGTCCCGGCGTATCAATTTATCCCTCTAGCATTGCCGTTCTGTTGCCGCTGCAGTTTCAGAATGGAGCGGCATACCTCGTCAACTCCTGGTTTCCGCCCGTTTCATCCCTGCCCGATTCGTAGACACGTGTACTGGCATGACGAAAGATGTTCATGTACCCGTTGGTACGCCCAACATTGCCGACCGCATCGCATTGCACCCACAACTCCTGACGTGTTTGCAGCATTAACGATCCGCATTTTCCTGCCAACACTATCATTTTGACATTCTGTTGGGATGCGTCTGCATTCCAAGGGCCTAGAGCCTGATCTGCTCGGTCAAAGATTATCGTCACAAATTTGAGGGTTATTTTGTTATCAAAATTAAATTGAACTTCGGCGTCTCCATTGTTTCTGAATTGTTATCTTTTCCTAGGCTGGGACACGGTTGTATACCTGGGAAAACCGCAGTGGCAAATCAATTTGGGGCATCACAAACCCTGTGGGAACACACATGCCCGAATGCACGACGAGCGACTGCTATCAATGTTCAAACGGATAGGAGAACGATATGTTGGCAATGAATTACAGGGGGCCGTTTCGGGTACGTGCGCAGCAGAAACCCGATCCGGTCATCGAACACCCGAACGACGCGATCATCCGCGTCACGCGGTCCTGCATTTGCGGCTCTGACCTGCATCTGTATCACGGGCTCGTGCCCGACACGCGGGTGGGCATGACGTTTGGTCATGAGTTCACCGGCATTGTCGAGGAGGTCGGACCGTCGGTGCAGAACCTCAAGGTCGGCGACCATGTCCTTGTGCCGTTCAATATTTTTTGCGGGTCCTGTTTCTTCTGTGAGAAGGAGCTGTACGGCAACTGCCATAACACCAATTCCGAAGCGACTGCGGTCGGCGCCATCTACGGGTATTCGCATACCGCCGGCGGCTATGACGGCGGGCAGGCGGAGTATGTCCGCGTGCCGATGGCTGACGTGGGGCCGACCATCATTCCCAAGGACCTGGATGTCGACGATGCGGTATTGCTGACCGATGCCTATCCGACGGGTTATCAGGCCGCGGAAATGGGCGGGATCGAACAGGGCGATACGGTGGTTGTCTTCGGCGCCGGGCCGGTCGGGATTTTCGCCGCCAAGTCGGCATGGCTGCTCGGGGCGGGTCGCGTCATCGTGGTCGACCATGTCGACTACCGGCTCGAGTTCGTGAAGAATTTCGCCCAATGCGAGATCGTCAACTTCAAGGATGTGAGGGACATGGCGCTGCACATCAAGAAGATGACCGACTGGCTGGGCGCGGATGTGTGCATCGATGCCGTCGGCTGCGAGGCCGCCGGCAACGCAATCCAGAGTCTCACAGGGCGTTTCGTTCCGCTGCAGGCGGGAGCGGCCACCGCGCTGCACTGGGCAATCAATTCGGTGCGCAAGGGCGGCACCGTATCGATCGTGGGTGTGTACGGCCCGACGTTCAACGCCGTTCCCATCGGCAATGCGATCAATAAAGGGCTGACGCTGCGCATGAATCAGGCCAGCGTCAAGCGCCACCTTCCGAGACTGATCGAACACATCCAGGCCGGACGTATCGATCCGAAACAGATCATCACCCACCGCGTGCCGCTCGAAGAGATATCGGACGCGTATCACATCTTCTCGAGCAAGCTCGACAACTGCATCAAGACCGTCCTGATCCCGCCCCGGGCTGCCCAGGCCGGACTGATACATTAACCGCCTGCGCGCAAGGAGAACATCTCATGGAAGCAGATCGAAACGAATCCCTACGAACCACCAAGCGGCCGACCGGTGATACGCAATCGTCCGCTAAGGCGCCGGGAGGCGCGCTCGTGCCCAGCCCGCAGCCGCAGCGTGACGCCAGCGGTCAGAACCGGCGCAATCCCAGCCTCAAGAGCAAAGAGGAACATGCGCATATCGAAGGCTGGGCCGCCGACCTCGACCATGCCAACCGGCCGGCGTATCCGATGGAGCGCACGCCGCCGCGGCTGGAAAATGTTCATTGGGATCGGCCGGAGGATCAGCCGGTCAGGATGAAGGTTTATCACTCCACGGAAAGGCAGGGCATCACGCCGGTGTTCGGCACGAGCACCCCGCCGTCCGGGTTGAGCGGGAAGATCCGCGACGTGGCATATGCGATGACGGAGAACGACATCCGCCATTGGCTGCTGCTGCTACTGGCCGATCGTGTGAACATGGTGGAGGGGATCGGCGAAGATCTCATGAACGGCCATGTACCGAACATCTTCGCCGAGATGGGTATCAAGTCCGAGTGGAAGTACAACAGGAATGGACTGATACGGAAGGTCGCGGTTGCGACGGCGGTGGCAGGGCTGGGTTATTACCTGCTCAGGCGCCGAGGCGCGCGGTGGGAGTACAAGGTTCCGAAAACACCGTTGTAATCCCGGATGGTCCGGCACATGGGGCAACACTGACCGCCGTGCCGGGCCCGTCAGTTCATTCCAGTGGCCTTTGCGTTTTGTTCCCGCTCCAGTTTCGTGATGTAGCGCTGCACCGCCGCCAGCATCGGCTTGGGCAGGTCCACGAACAGGCAGCCGATGCGTCGGCTGGTCTTTCCATTTGGCAGGGTCGAGTCGTAGCAATTGCGGATTTGCAGCGTGGCGACGACGAGCGTGCCGCCGGGCAGGTCGATCCGGCAATCCTTGTAAATGTGGCCGATGGTGTTGTCCAGCAGCCGCTTTTCGTCGACGATCGCTATGCCGCCGCCGCTGACATTCTGCAGCGGCACCACGACGGTCGACGCCGAATTGCCGTCCTCGCGCGGAATCTGGATGGTGCAGCGAAGCGGATTGGCGATCGGCGTCGGGACACGGTAATGTTCGCGTCGCTGCAGCCGGACCACGCTGGTCGGAAGATCGATGCACAAGGCGGGCAGGTCACCGTAGATGCACTCGGAAAGCCGGGGTGCGAAGAACAGGATGCGGATATTGTCTAGCACGGTTTCGAAGGCGATGTTTTCACTTTCCAGCATCCGCTGATTCACCGCATTGCTCGGTGCGCGGTCGATCACGACGATGCCGCTTTCATCTTCGACTTCGAGGACGGTCGTAATGACAGCGTCGGCGCCACCGTCCGCATGCATGGTGAGAATCTGTTTCCGTTCCTGCAGGGCGCGTAGCAGCGTGACGATTTCACGACGCGAATTGACCTGGTAAGGCGTCAAATCCTCGACACCGAAATTCCTGTTTAATGCCATCTGCTTATCCTGATCTACAAAGTGTGAGGCTGCCGCACGGCTTTTCAGTTCGCCTGTTTCCCGTCTTGCCGGGCGGCTTCGATATGGTATAGCCATGCCAGCAATTCCGCCACTGCGCGATACAGCGCAGGCGGTATGTGTTGGTCCAGGTCCACCTGCATCAGCAGGGCGACCAATTCCCTCGATTCATGCACGAATACGCCATGTTCCTTCGCGCGGGCGATGATCTGCTCGGCGATCAGGCCGCGGCCGCGCGCCACCACCTTCGGCGCGAGATCGCCGCTCTGGTAGGCGAGGGCGACCGCGTTTTGCCGAGAGTCAGGGTGTTTCATTGACCTTTACCATGAAATGATCCAGCGGTGAGCCGGCTGTCAGCATCGCGTCGGCGAGCGCTGCGCCATGGGCACGAAGCGCCTCGGCGGTGTCCTCCGATGCCGCACTGACCCGGACCTGCACCCGGTCGCCGCTGAGGATGATCCTGGCCGCGACCGGTCCCAACGTGGGGAGTTCGAAGCGCACAACGCTCGTCCAGGACGCCTGGTCATAGTCCACCCCGCCGGCGCCATCCTTGCCGACCGCGTTCTCGCGCGTCGCCGTTTGCCTGCCGACTTCCCATTGCATCGGCACGCCTGGCCACAGCTCGCCTTGCCAGCGCACCTGTTGCTGCTCCAGAGTGTGCAGTTGCAGATTGACGATGCGTGCCGCCTCCGGCTTGATCGTCTCCGGCGCTGATGTGTTCTGTGCAACCCCGTGCTGTCCGGAGTCATCCGCCGCGGGCTTGTTATACACCAGCACGTCCGCATCGAGATCCTTGTTTTGCGGCAGACCTTGCATGTCGCGCAACCGGCTCAGTAGTTCGACATCGTTTGCCAAATCGGGTAGCAGACTTTCGGCCGCGTGCCGGGTTTCGGTGTTGCCGGACGGAGTGGACGGGGAGGCCGACAAAAGTCGCGCATCGGGTGCCGCGACATCACCACCGGTAGTGCCTCTCGCTGCCATGCCGTGCCCATGTTCGGCCAGCGCCGCCTGCGGTTCCTGCAGCAGGGACGCCAACGGCCGGCGTCCGGTGGCCCATTCATGCAAATGGGATTCATAAAACACGCCGCTTTCGGCGACTTCACTCTGCAGTCGCGCGGCGACGTGTTGCGGGTCGATATCCGATGCCGTCGTCGCCAAAGGGGTCTTCGCCACCACGGATGCCTGGGTATTGTCCTGGCGCGCCAGCTGCAAAATCTGATCGATCAACCGGCCGGCAGGGCTGACCGATGCGGTGTCCACCATGGTCTGCTGGAGCAGCAAGAAGGTAGGGCGTGGCCCCTTGGACACGAGGGCCATTGGCAGGTTGTCGCCGACGCGCGTGCCGACCGGCAAAGCCATGCGCGCGGCGGTGTCGCCGACCTTGACCGAGAACGTGCCGTCATCGAACCGCGACTGCACGGTCGCCAGCAATTCCTTTCCAAGAGCGATCTGCGTCAGGCGATGGAAAATATCCTGGCGGGCGTCGGCGCTTGCAAGAACAGGCGTCGCCGCTTCGACCGCAATAACGGGCCGGGATGTCCTGAGGTCGGCCCGGGGCAGCATGCTGTTAACCGGACTGGCCGGAACCGTAGGCCTTGGATAGCTTGCGCTCGGCGCCGGTACTGTTGATCATGGCTGACAGCTGCGCCATCCATGGCTCGGTGAGATTGCGGATCTGGCGGTCGTCCTCCAGGATCTTGCGGATGATGCGCGCCTTCTGTTCGCGTGCCGATCCGGTCATCGGCTCCCGCGGCTCTGCATTGCGGATGATGTCGACCTGACTGGAACAGCGTGATTCGAGCGCGGCCAGCCGTTCCCAATCGCTCTCGCGCGCGGCGGCCAGCATCTGGTCGGTAATGACGGCGACATTCTCGTAAAGCGAAATGATTTCCTGACTAGTCATCGAATCTCAAGCCTTTACCAAACGGGATTGCATCGGGGCGAGGGTATCGTAGGCGGACGCTTTCGGTGCGCTCTGCACGGCGGGCTGGACCGGCGGCTGGGCTGATGCGGTCGATTGGGTCGGCGCAATGGACTCCCAGGCGTCCTTCAGGCCTCTCAGCAATTGATAGACTTCATCCAGGATCGCAGGCTGGTTTTTCAGGTTGGCGATCACCAGCCGGTTGCTCATGTATTCATACAGCGAATCGAGGTTGAGCGCGATCTCGCCGCCCACCTTTTTGTCGAGGCTGGCCCGCAGGCCTTCATCGATGATGGTGATCGCCTTGGAGATCGACTTGCCCTTGGCCTGGACGTCGCCGGCCTGCATCTGCTGAATGGCGGCACTGATGGCGACCATGGCGCCTTCGAACAACATCACGATCAGCTTGTGCGGACTGGCCGCCGCGACACCGGTTTCGACACCGACCCGGGCATAGGCGTTCGCGCCGCTATTCGTTGATCCAAACATCGTGTATCCCCTTTATTCTACTTTCGGCAAGTTGGCCAATTGTTGCTGCAAAAAATTGCTGGTGCTGCTCATGCTGCTGATCGCGGTGTCAAGCGCGAGGAACTGCGCCCGATAGCGTCGTTCCGTTTCCGCGAGGCGGTTGTTGATCGCTTCGCGGCTGCGGTCAAGATCCTTGATACTGTTGTCGATGCCCTTGGTCCTGCCGGAGATCAGGCCGGACGACCCCAGATAGCTGTCGACCAGCTTGCTGAGCTGGTCGGCGAAACCACGCGAAAACGTAACCAGGCCGCGATTGCCGGGGGCGCCGCCAGTAATCTCGAGTTTCAGGCCCTCCGATGCCACGCCGCCGGCCGCCGTCAGTGTCTGGCCTGATCCCGTCCCCGCTGCACCGTCAATCATTCCCGCGATATCGGTGCCCACCGCAGCTGTAGGTCCGGCGCCGAAGAGTGCCGACGACGCAGTGCCGGTTCCGCTGGCGATGCTGACACTCGAGGTCGAGCCGTAGCGCGAGGAAGTGAGCTTCAGAAAACCATTGCCATCGACGGTGGCGGTCGTCGAGAAACCTGCCGAACTGAATGCCGAGGTGCCGTTGATGGCCGACTGCAGCAGTGCGGCAAGCTGGGATGCATTGTAGGAGCCGGCGGTCAGCGCGACGCTGGCAGTCGTGCCGTTCAGCGTGACGTTGAGCGATGTGCCGGGATCGATAACTGTCGACGCGGCGTTGAGATCCTTGTTTCCTGTCAATGCGCCTTGCGTCGCAAGCGCGCTTACGCTGACTGCATACTGGCCCGGTTTCGTGGCGGCGCTGGAGCCGACCACCGAAGTCAGGCTGTCGGTGCTGGAGCCGACCGCGGCAAACAATTTGCCCACATCGGCGACATTGGCGTTGACGGCGGCTTGCAGCTTGGCGGAGTCTACCGCGAGGGAACCATCTTTCTGGAAACTGACGCCGATATCGGAGAGCGTCCTGTATGCGCCGCTGCCATCGGTGATGGCGGTCGACAGCATCTGACGGAGTCCGTTCTGGACCGTCCGTACGGTTGGATCTCCCAGCAGCAGCCCCGCGACCTTGGTATTGGCATCGTAGGAAGTCAGTTTTTTCAGCGTCGTGTTGATGTCATTGAACGACTTCACAAATCCGTTCACCGCGGATGTGACGGCGGCGGTGTCGCGGTTCACCGACAGCGTGGTGCTTCCGGTCTTGGAGATATTGAGGCTGACGCCCTGGATCGCTTCATCAACGGTTTTGCTTGCGCTGTTGATGGTGATGCCGTTGACGGTCATCACGGTATTCTGGGCGACGCTGCTCTCGGTCATCTTCTGACCGCCCGCGTTGGCCGGATCATAGGCGAGCAGGTTCTGCAACGTAGCGTCTCCGGACACCGATATCTTCATGCTCGACGTCTGGCCGGTTTTGCTCGACGTGAAAACAAGATAGTTCGGCGTAGCGCTGCCGTCCGACACGATCGTTGCTGTCACGCCGATATTGGCCTTGTTGACTGCATCGCGTATCCCCTGCAGCGTATTGTTACTGCTGTCGATGGTGACGGTGCCCGTCCCGCGTGTCGCATCCTGGGTGAATGTCGTGCCCACAGGATAAACGCCGCCGGTTGGCGTCGTGCCGCCGCCGATCGTACCGAACTGAAAGGTGAGGGTGGTCGCCGTGCCGCTACCGATGGTGGCCGACGTGGTGGATTGGGCCGCCGTCTTGATGGTTTGCGCCTGCGCGAGTGAGGTAATGTTCAGGTTATAGCTGCCGGGTACCGCCTTGCCGCCTGCCGATGCGGACACAATCGTGGAATCACCGGCAGTCGCGGTCAGCGCCTGGAATTTGGCTGTCGTGGTCAATCCGGAAAGAGCACCCTGGAAAGCGCCGAGCGCGCCGCTGACATTCCCATAGGCGGCAAGCTTGGCCTGGAAATTGGCTTCCTTCTTGGCCAGCGCCGTCAGCGGCTGCGACTCCACCGCCATCAGCTGCTTGATGATGCTGTTGACATCCAGATTGGAACCGATGCCTGGGGAAGAAAGCGCCACCGCGGACTCCTGCGAAAATGTGATCTGACTATATCCTGTTATCGGCAGGGCCAATCCGGACTTTAGAGGAGGAATTACCCGCCTGTTTCCAAAGGAGCAAACCGCTCGGCGGCAACACGGAAGGGCATGGTGGGAACATGCAGGCGGAATATTGCGGCGGCAGAATGCCTTGCCTGTTCGACAAGCAAATGCGGAAGAGCAGCGCTACGCGGTACGGGTTAAGCCTGTTGCTTGATCAGCACACCTTGCATGCGATCCAGTGCTTTAGCGATTTCAAGCGCCTCTTTCGAGGGCATCTGGCGAATCACCTCATTCGTCTCCTGATCCACGACCTTAACAATCGTCCGGTTGCTTTCTTCATCGACCGAAAATTCCAGAGTCTGGGACATCGCCTTCATCGTACTGTTGAGATTCTGGATTGCCGACTTCAATTGTTCCTGGCTTGGTACCGTTGCCGTTTCGGCAACGGCCGACGCGGTTTCGACCAAAGTTGCGGTCGATCTGGTTGTTGCCGGCGTGCCGGATGCGGCGGATACGGGGCTGCGTTCCACCTGCGATGGGCCTTGGGTTACGAGTGTACGAACATCCATGACAAACTCCCTAATGGGAAAAAACCCGGTCGGTGAAAACCGACCGGGTTATAAGGCGACTTGTCGGTTTCCCGATTAGCCTCTGAGCAGGGAGAGCACGCCATTCGGCAGCGAGTTCGCCTGTGCCAGCATTGCGGTACCAGCTTGTTGCAGGATCTGGCCGCGGGTCAGTGTTGCGGTTTCCGAAGCGAAGTCGGTATCCTGGATCCGGCTGCGCGATGCGGACAAGTTCTCCGATGTTGTCTGGAGGTTCGAGATCACCGAGCTGAAACGGTTCTGGATCGCGCCGAGATCAGCGCGGCTGCCGTTGACCGATGCAAGGGCAGAGTCGATTACGCTCAATGCACTTTGTGCTCCTGCAGCGGTGCTCAGCGTCATGCCGGCCAGCGACTGGAACGAGCTGGTGTTGGTGCCGGCGAGTGCGAACACATCGGCGTTGGCGTTTGCCGTGTCGATGCGGCCCTTGCTGCTGGACAGTGTCACTGTGCCTGTTTTGATGGACGAATCGTTGCCGCCAGTGGTGAGCGTTGTTCCGGAGAAGTTTGCGTTTGCGCCAAGGAAGTTCTCGATGGCGATATCACGACCGTCAGTGGTTGTGAGTGTCAGCGACGCTTTCGAAGAAGTGCTCGAGAAGTTCGCTGTAATACCTGTGCTGCTGCTGGCGCCGTTGATGGCTGCTTGCAATTCAGTCAAGTCGGTTGGATCGGCGACCGTTGCAGAGATTGCCGTGCTTCCCAAAGTAAAGGAAATCGCACCGCCGGCACTGAGGCCGCTCAGAGTTGCGCTATTCTCCGCAGTCGCAGTGACACCAACACCTGAAGCAGCAGTATTGATTGCTGCAGCAATCGTCTTCGCGTCTGCTCCGGCTGCATAAGAAATTGCAGCAGTAGTGCCGCCATTAGCAGTGCTAATTGTTAAATCAGCCTCAACAAGAATGCCGTTACCGAGAGCATTCGTAGCAGCAGCTGCCGTTGTGTCGCCAGTACGTGTGCCATTCAGCGTCATGGTGTTCGAGCCGAGTGCAGTTGCACGTGCATCGCCGATGGAACCCACGCGGATTGTCTGGTTCGCATTCGCGCCAACCTGGAAATCCTGGTTTGCAAAGCTGCCGTCCAGCAGGTTCACGCCGTTGAAGGCAGTCTGTCCGGCCACACGGGTGATTTCTGCGACCAGCTGCGATGCTTCCGCATTCAGCGCGTTACGGTCGGAAGCGCTGTTGGTAGCGTTGGCGGACTGAACAGCCAGTTCGCGGATGCGCTGCAGGTTGTTGCCGATTTCGCCGAGTGCGCCTTCAGCTGTCTGCGCCAGCGAGATACCGTCGTTGGCGTTACGTGCTGCCTGGTTCAGGCCCTTGATCTGCGATGTGAAACGGCTGGAAATTGCCAGGCCGGCGGCGTCGTCCTTGGCGCTGTTGATGCGCAAGCCGGAAGACAGACGCTGCAGGGCGGTTTCGAGGCCGGCGGAAGACGTGCTGAGATTGCGCTGTGCATTCAACGATGCGATGTTGGTATTGATGAATGAAGCCATGTTGATTCTCCTAGTTGGGTGCGAAGGTTCCGCCTTGAGCGTTATCCACTTTGGTCCGCCTCCCTGTTTCTCGAGGCTTGCAAACCGCTGTTGTAAGTTGTAACGAACGGAACTGGAAAAACTTTAGGACTCGAAAGCGATTATTTTTTCAGTGCCGTCCGTACTCAAGCCGGACACTTGCTTCTTCGGATCAATTGGAAAAATCTTTAGCGCTTTTTCAACCGGTTCCCGGCGCAAGATTGTCGGTTTGGCATCAATATGCCGGAACAGCTTAAAAGGAGGCGGCAGGAAGCCGGTGCAAAAGGCGAGGGAGAATCAGTTTGCGGCGATGACGCGGTTCTTGCCGGCGTTCTTCGCTTGATAGAGCGCCGTATCGGCGCGCTGGATCAGGGAGGCCTGGTCTTCGCCGGGTATATATATGGCGACGCCGGCGCTAAAGGTGATCAGCAGGCGCTCGTTGTTGTACAGGAAAATGCGTTTCGTCAGTTCGCGCTGCAACCGGGTGACGGTCTGCATGGCATCGTCAAGGTGGGTGTCCGGCAGAACGATCAGGAATTCCTCGCCGCCGAAACGGGCGATCACGTCCATCGTCCGCAACGTGTCCTTGATGACCCGCACCAGGTGGACCAGTGCCTGGTCGCCCGCGGAATGGCCATGGGTGTCGTTGAGGCGCTTGAAGTCGTCGAGGTCGAGCAGGCCGATGCACAGGGGCGACTTGCGCCTGTCCGCGCGCGCCAGTTCCCTGCTGAAGACATCGTCGAGGCCACGCCGGTTGAGGCTGCCGGTCAGCTGGTCCTCCCGCACGAGTTCGCTCATCTGCTCGAGCTTGGTTTCCAGATCATTGATGCGTGCCTCGGCTTCCTGCACTTCCTTGCGTACTGTGATCATTTCATCGCGCGAGCGCAGCGCTTCGGTCTGGGCGGTACGGGTGTCACGCATGACATCGTCGAGTATCTTGTTCAGCTCGGTGATGTCTGTCGCTTTGCCGATCTTCTGCGAATACACGTCGATCTTCTTGTGATAGTCACCAGTGCTCGCGGCAATCAATCCAAGCTGATCGATAAAGGTCAGCATCATGGTCTTGACGGTGACTTTCGCTTCAGCAAGGCTATGCTTCAACAGCCCTTGCTTATAAATGACTTCCTTCAGGCTGCGTGTCGCATCCATCAGTGCTGCGTGGCTGATCGGACCGGCAAGTATGTCTTTCACAGTGGCGATCTGGCCGCTCAGCCAGGAGTCGTCCTCCAGCAATTCGCTGACATTTTCCAGCAGCAGATTGAACAGGCGCAGGAGCAGCTCGTGTTCCTCTGCCATGTCGCCGCTTTTCAGTTCGATCTTGAAGCAGAGCTGTTTCAGCCGTCCGCCTGCTTCATGCAATTCCTGTTCGGAGCGGGCAATCTTGATCGACTCCGCCAAGGCTTCCGATTCCCGGGCGAGTTCCGGCGCCCCCTGCAGCAGCGAGCTGACCGCCAGCGTCAAGGTCCGGATCAGCAAGTCGCGCAGCATGCGAGTTTGATTGTCGTCGGAAAAGGACAGGCCGGGCCGGCGCGCGGCTGGCACCGGTGCTTCGGCGGCAGGCACCAATGACGTACCGGGCACCGGTGCAGGCGCCTGCGCTTGCACCTCATTGGTCTGTGCACTTTTTTTCAGGTACTCGGCAACGAGGAGATTCAGTTCCCGATTGGTATCCGCCCAGTTGCGGCCTTCGATCGCGCGCGTGAATCGCCGAACCAGTTCATCGGAGGATGCCGAGATGTCCGACAAACTGGATGCGACCGCGGCCAGCATCTGCTCCGCGCCAGGCTGCGACACCTGGCCTGCGATTTCTTCATATACTTGCCGGTAGGCGTCCGGAGTAGGGGCGATACGCCGCGCGCCGAGCCGGCGAAATGCTTCGCGGGCAATATCGGCAGGGGTTTGTCCGGCAGGCTTTTCTTTTTCTTGCATGGCGTCACTGCAATCGCGGAAGGTATTTCCCAATTTGATGCCATGCTACACCAGCGAAGCCGCCCCCCAATTGCGGATCAGCGGCAAAAAGCCGATGTAATTCGAAGCTTTAAGTGTCTTTACTCAACCAGGTGATTCTTGATCGCGTAGTGGGTCAGCTCGGCGTTATGCCGCAATTTCATTTTTTGCAACAGGCGTGAACGATACATGCTGATGGTCTTGACGGACAGCGAAAGCTCTTCGGCAATGTCGCTCACCGCCTTCCCGGAAGCGATCATCACAAGAGTTTGGTATTCGCGGTCCGACAAGGTTTCATGCGCGGGTACCTCGCGGTCCTCGCCGATCTGGTTGGCGAGTTCCTGTGCGAGTGCGGCACTGATGTACTTGCGCCCGGCGGCCACCTGCCGGATGGCATCCACCAGCTGATCCGGCGCGCTCTGCTTGTTCAGGTAACCTGAGGCGCCCGCTTTCAGCGCCCGGATCGCGTACTGGTCCTCGCGGTGCATCGACAGCATGAGAACGGCCAGTTTCGGCGTTTCTTTCTTGACCTGCTTGAGTACTTCGATGCCGCTTCGGTCCGGCATCGATATATCCAGCAGAAGTACGTCGGCCCCTTTGCGGGCAAGCTTCACCGCTTCCGCACCGTTCTCGGCGTGCCCGGTAACGACGATATCGCGGGTATCCGCAAGAATCTGTTTCAATCCCTCCCGGACGATCGCATGGTCATCGGCGATCAGGATCTTGATGGTTCCTTGTGCTGTCATGATGCGGCCTTCATTAGAAGCTCTTCTGAAACTGTCAATGGGATGCGCAGCGCTACGACGCTGCCGCCCGACGGTGCATTGCCGACGGTAAGGTTACCACCCAGTGCGCTTGCCCTCTCGATCATGCCCCGGATGCCGAAGGACTTGGGTTTCAACCTGTCGGTGGCGCCAATTCCGCGGCCATTGTCCATGATCTCCAGCCGGACATTGCGGTTGGTGCGGACCAGCTTGACGGTGACGTGGTCGGCATTCGCATGCTTGCCGATATTGGTAAGCGCTTCCTGGAAAATCCGGAACAGCGCCGTCGCCTGGTCGGAATGCAGATCGATGTCCTTCTTGTTCGACGTAAATTCGCAGGAAATGCCAAACTGCTTTTCAAACTCCGCTGCTTGCCATTCGATCGCCGCGACGATACCGATGTCGAGGATGCTCGGCCTCAGGTCGACGGCAATACGATGCACGGCCTCGATTGTTCGGTCCACCAGCGAATCGACATAGACCGCCTTCTCCAGCAGCGCCGGCTCATCCTTCGGAAGCCTGCGCACCATCAGCGACAATGCCATCTTGATGGCAGTCAGGTTGCCGCCGAGATCGTCATGGATTTCCCGTGCGATCCGCGTCCGCTCGTTCTCCTTTACCGTTTCCACATGCGCCGACAGCTCTGCGAGCTGCGCGCGCGATCGCTCGATCTCCGCCTGCTCCAGCTTGCTCTGCGTAATATTGGTCATGATGCCTTCCCATTGCACGCCTTGGCCGGGCAGGGCGCGCGGCGTGCTGCGCAGATTGATCCACTTGATGTCTTTCCATTTCTCGATCCAAAGCCGGCCTTCCCAGTTCCATCCCTTCATCGTCGCCGCGGACGACGTCATCGTCTGGAGATAGGAAGCGCGGTCTTCAGGCAGGATAAGATCAAGAAAAAGCGATGAGTCGGCACGGAGGCGTTCGGCGGTAATGCCCAGCAGCGCATGGCATCCGTCGCTCAAGTAAGGAAACGACACGCTCCCGTCAGGTCGAAGCAGGAACTGGTACACCAGTCCGGGCGTATTGGACACGATAGCGCGGAATCGCGCTTCGCTCACGCCGAGCGCCTTGGCTGATTCATGCCGCGCGCTGATATCGTTGCCGATCGCGATGAACGCCGGCGACCGGCCGGTCGCGCAATGGAACAAGCGGAATTCGACCGGATACTCGGTGCCGTCCTTGCGCGTATGCCTGGTTTCGAGGGTTGCGCGACTTGCATCACCGGTCTTCAGCGCACGGAGTGTTTCCTCCAGTGTCTCCGGCGACAGGCCTGGTGCAATATCCAGTGGTGTCATTCGTGCCAGCTCGGCCACTGAATATTGCAGGTTCTTCCGCGCCGCGTGATTGACCTGGATAAAGCGCAGGGTCGCGCAATCGATGACGTAGATTTCGCTGAACGAACCCTGCATCACAATCGGAAGCCATTCTGCAAGCATCATGCTCTTGTCTTTCTTATCGATGTCAATGTGAGGCCAGCATCGGTTGGCGGGTCAGGAATGCGGGCGGCGTCCAGTTCGCAAGCCATGCGGGCAATTGATCCGCCGGCATCGGCCTGCTGATGAAATAACCCTGCCCGATGTCGCAACCCAGGCGTGCAAGCAGCTCCCAAACTGCCTCGTTTTCCAGGCCTTCAGCGACGACTTTCAAGCCCATATTGTGGCCCAAGTCGATCGTCGAGCGGACAATTTTCGTGTCGTCCGCATCCTGTTCCATTTTCATCACGAACGACTTATCGATCTTCAGTTCATCGACCGGCAATCGCTTCAGGTAAGCCAGCGACGAATAGCCTGTGCCGAAATCATCGATCGACAAGTCAACGCCCATCGCATGCAACTTTTCCAGGGTCTGCAGGGCGCGAACCGGATCATCCATGATGGAGCTCTCGGTGATCTCGAGGCAAAACCGGGAGGAGGGGACTGCATGACGCTCGAGTATGCTGCCAAACTTTGCCGGCAAGTCTTGGTCGAGCAGGTCGCGCGTCGAGATGTTCACCGATATGCGCAACGGGAAGCCGCGCTTCTCCAGCTCGCTGCAAAGTGCCGCGGATTGTTCCAGCATCCATTGCGTCAGGATGCGAATGAAGCCGGATTTTTCTGCGAACGGGATGAAACTGTCGGGGAATACCAGTCCCTTGTCGGGATGCGCCCAGCGCACCAGTGCTTCCATGCCGACGACTTCGCCGCTGTCAAGCATCACCTTCGGC